>NZ_CP096205.1:905625-1207500 GCF_023195775.1 Flavobacterium azooxidireducens | reverse complement strand
ATGATTCCGGCTAAAACTCTTGGCAATGCCAAAGAACTTCCGTTTAACGTGTGTGCCAATTGGTTTTTCCCATCTTTATCTTTAAAACGCAACTTCAAACGATTGGCTTGAAAGGTTTCAAAATTAGAGACAGAACTGATTTCCAACCAACGATCTTGAGCAGTTGAAAACACTTCAAAATCATACGTTAACGAAGAAGTAAAGCCCATATCGCCACCGCATAAACGCAAAATACGATACGGTAATTTCAATTCTTGCAGTAATGTTTTTACGTGTTCTACCATTCCATCCAAAGCTGCGTATGAATTATCAGGATGTTCAATACGAACAATTTCTACTTTGTCAAATTGATGCAAACGGTTTAATCCACGAACATGAGCACCATACGAACCAGCTTCTCTTCGGAAACATGGTGTGTAGGCTGTACATAAAACCGGTAATTCATTTTCATTTAAAATCACATCGCGAAACAAATTGGTAACCGGAACTTCAGCCGTTGGAATTAAATATAAATCATCTACACCAACGTGGTACATTTGTCCTTCTTTATCAGGCAATTGACCTGTTCCAAAACCGGATGCTTCGTTTACCAAATGCGGAACTTGAATTTCTTGGTAACCCGCTTCGGTATTTTTATCTAAGAAATAAGCAATCAACGCACGTTGAAGTCGGGCTCCTTTTCCTTTGTAAACAGGGAAACCTGCACCGGTGATTTTTACACCTAGTTCAAAGTCGATAATGTCATATTTTTTTACCAAATCCCAATGTGGCAAAGCACCTTCGTGCAATACCGGAATGTCACCTTCTTGGTGAACAGTTAAATTATCCTCAGGTGTTTTTCCTTCCGGAACGATGTCCGCCGGCGTGTTCGGAATTTTATATAATTCTTCGGAAAGAGAAGTGGTAAATGCTTCTAGTTTCTCCGATAATTCTTTGCTTTTCTCTTTTAATTGAGCTGTTTTTTGTTTGACGATTTCAGCTTTTGCTTTTTCGCCCGATTTCATCATTTCGCCAATTTCTTTCGAAAGAAGGTTTGACTCGGCCAAAATGTTATCCAATTCTACCTGAGTTGATCTTCTTTTTTCATCTAAATCTAAAACCGTTTCAACTAAATTGTTGGCGTCTAAATTTCTTTTAGCCAATGCTTTAATCACTTTTTCTTTATTCTCACGAATAACAGCTAATTGTAACATAATAATTGTTTTTTTGCGAAGGCAAATGTACATAAATGTTTTGGAACGAAAAGAACAGTTTTTGAAAATGAAAAACGTTTAAACAAATGCTAAAAAACAGAAAGAAATATGATAAATCAATACAATTTTCTACATTTGGCAATCAATTTTTAAATAAAATGAATAAAATCCTACTTAATTTATTTCTTTTAGCAAGTTTTTCGATTACTGCACAAGATTATTTGAAAGAAATTAATGAAATTGCTGAGGCAGAATTAAAATCTTCTTCCTCACTTTTTGATATTCAAGCCAACCCTAATACAGCCAATTATGATGTAATTTATCATCGATTGGAGTTTGATGTTGATCCGGCAGAATATTTTATCAGCGGAAATGTAACCACCGATTTTATTGCCTTGGAAAACATGAATTCGATTACGTTTGATTTAGGCAGAATTACCAATTCAAATAATCCATTTTTTTCTAGTAGAATTACAGTAGGTTCTGTGATGATGAACAATCAATCGTTACCTTATGTTCATAATGCCATTAGTAAAGAACTTGTTATTACATTTCCAGCCACAATTGCTTCTGGAACAACCAATACTATTTCTGTAAGCTATGCCGGAGCACCTGATACATCCGAAGAAGGTTTTGCCACAGATGAGCACAATGGTGTTCCCGTGTTATGGACACTTTCTCAACCTTTTGGAGCAAGAGATTGGTGGCCATGCAAGCAAGATTTGAATGACAAAATTGACAACATCGATGTGTTTATAACAGCTCCATCGCAATATACAAGTGTTGCAAACGGTGTTCAGCTAAGCAGTATTGATAATGGTGATGGCACAAAAACCACTCACTTTCAACATAATTATCCTATTCCGGCCTATTTAATTGCTATTGCGGTAACTAACTATAGTGTTTTTACGCAGCAAGCAGGAACTGCTCCAAACGAATTTCCGATTGTGAATTATATTTATCCCGAAAATCTAAATTCTGCTCAAAACAGCTTGGCTGTAACACTTCCGATTATGGATTTGTTTGAAGAATTGTTTGAAACCTATCCGTATGCCAATGAAAAATACGGTCACGCCCAATTTAGTTGGGGAGGCGGAATGGAACACACCACGGTTTCGTTTATGGGAAGCTTTGGGAGAAGTTTAATTGCACACGAGTTGGGTCACCAATGGTTTGGAAATAAAGTTACCTGCGGAACCTGGAGAGACATTTGGCTAAATGAAGGATTTGCTACTTATCTTTCAGGTTTGGTAGTAGAAAATTTAGATGGCCCGGATAATTTTGTTTCTTGGAAAAATGGTGTAATTAATAACATCACCTCTGCTAATAATGGAGCGGTTTACTTAACAGAAAATGAAGCTCTTAATGTAAATCGAATTTTTAGTAGCCGATTGAGCTACAACAAAGGAGCCATGGTTGTGCACATGCTACGTTGGAAAATTGGCGATCAAAATTTCTTTCAGGGATTAAAAAATTATTTAGCCGATCCTTTATTGGCATTTGGATATGCGGTGACGGATGATTTACAAATGCATTTAGAAGCTACTTCCGGAATGGATTTGACTGAGTTTTTTGAAGATTGGGTGTATGGTCAAGGGCATCCAACGTACACTGTTTCGGTGAGCAATATTGGCAACAATCAAGCGGCTGTAACAATAAACCAAATTCAATCGCATTGGAATGTTAATTTTTTTGAAATGCCTGTTGAAATTAGACTTTACGGATCAGGAAATCAAGTTTTTGATGTTGTTTTAGAACATACAGCAAACGGACAACAATTTATTGTAAATGTTCCTTTTGTGATTACAGATGTGGATTTTGACCCAAACAGACATATTATTTCAAGAAACAATAATGCAATTTTGGGTATCAATTCAATTGATTTAGCTGCAGTAATTCAGTTGTATCCTAATCCTGCTTCAACGGAATTGATTATTCAAATTCCTGAAACCATTAACTTTGAAAAAGCAATTATCTTCAATCATTTAGGTCAACAAATTAAAGAAACTAACAATTCAAATATTGACGTTTCAGCACTTTCTAGCGGGATTTATTATATTAGCTTACTTACTTCCGAAGGAACTTTTCATAAAAAATTTATAAAAAACTAACGCCATTTAACAAAATCAATTCAATTGTAAAGTGAAAACCTTACTTTTGTGCACGATTTTGAAATTTAAAACACATCAATGGAAACATTAATTCAAATAGCACAGTTGATTTTGTGCCTTTCTTTTCTGGTAATACTTCACGAATTAGGACATTTTTTACCGGCAAAATACTTTAAAACAAAAATTGAAAAATTCTATCTTTTCTTTAATCCTTGGTTTTCTTTGGTTAAGAAAAAAATCGGCGAAACCGAATACGGAATCGGATGGTTGCCAATGGGCGGTTATGTAAAAATTGCCGGAATGATTGACGAAAGCATGGACAAGGAGCAACTCAAACAAGAGCCACAACCTTGGGAATACCGTAGCAAACCGGCCTGGCAACGTTTAATCATCATCATGGGTGGTGTAATCGTGAATTTCTTTTTGGCATGGATAATTTATGCCTGTCTTTTCATCAATCACGGAGATAATTTCATTGATAATTCAAAAATCACACACGGAATTGCAGTTGATTCTGTTGGAACCATTTTAGGATTAAAAAATGGGGATCAAATTTTGAAAGTAGATGGTAAATCACAAGCGAAGTTTGAACAATTGCCATTAGAAATTTTATTTGGAGATGATATAACTGTTTTAAGAGACGGAAAAGAGCTAACGTTTGATTTGTCTGATGAAGGTAAGCGTGACGTAATTAAAAGAGCGGGTAAGAACTTTTTAGCTGCTCGTGAAGAAGTTGTTGTAGATTCTTTGTTGATAGGACAACCGGCTGATTTAGCAGGATTGAAATTGGGAGATAAAATCATAGCGATTGACAATACAAATGTTGCTTACTATGATGAATTTATTGCAGAAATAAGTCAACACAAGAATGATAGTATTGATATTAAAGTTATTCGTAATAACGAAACAATAGTGGTTAAAGCCAAAACAACCGCTGATGCCAAACTTGGTTTTTATCATAGAGCAAATACGTTAAAAGAAGCTTATGTAACGAAAGAAGTTTCTTTTGCACAATCTATACCGGCTGGTTTTAATAAAACCATTACAACCTTAACCGGACAAATAAAACAATTTAAAATCATTTTTAATACCAAAACGGAAGCGTACAAACAAGTAAGTGGTCCGTTGCGAATGTTTAAAATCTTTAAACCAACGTGGGATTGGACATTTTTCTGGTCGTTTACAGCGATGTTTTCAGTGTGGTTGGCGTTCTTGAATGTGCTTCCGATTCCGGGATTAGACGGTGGTCATGCCGTATTTATTTTAATTGAAATAGTTACCCGCAAAAAACCAACCGAAAAAACTTTAGAAGTGGCTCAAACAATCGGAGTAGTTATTTTGCTGACATTGATGGCATTAGTGTTTGGGAACGACATCTGGCATTTGGTCACCGGAAAATAATAAAATAAAAAGTGTAAAAAAGTGCAGATTTTGTTTGGATAAATCATTTTTCGCTTTATATTTGCACTCGCAAAAAAGGTTATACACCTTCCTCCTTAGCTCAGTTGGTTAGAGCATCTGACTGTTAATCAGAGTCCCGATAGCTATCGGGATTGGTTCGAGCTAAGAAGTTTAAGTTCTAAATTGAAATGTTGAAAATATTATAACCTATACGGTTATTCCTCCTTAGCTCAGTTGGTTAGAGCATCTGACTGTTAATCAGAGGGTCCTTGGTTCGAGCCCAAGAGGGGGAGCAAAAAGCTTGACAGAAATGTCAGGCTTTTTTTGTTTATATACTTTCCTTAATGTTTAAGTAAAGTTTATTTTTCATATACTATATAAAGATGCATCTGACTGTTAATCATAGTCCCGATAGATTCTGTGTTGATTTCCAAAATAAAATCTAAATTTTTATTAGTTTTGTTTTTCAAGACAGTCTCTGAACTAGTCTCTATAGCGTGTTTAAACCATTTGTGTTTGCACGCTATTTTTTGTTATATATTCTTTATCGTAAACTGTTTCATTTTTGAATAAAATATAGATTAGTTCGAGTAACTTTCTTTGAACTGCTACCAAAGCTTTCATTTTAATACCGTGTTTAGACACTAATCTTGCGTAAACACTTTTAAAATTTTCATCCCATTTTACAGCACTTAATGCTGGTAAATGCAATGATTTTCTTAAAAACCTATTTCCTTTCTTGGATATTCTTGGCTTCCCCTTTACTGAGGTTCCTGATTGCTTTTCTTTTACATCCAGTCCTGCATAACTAGTTAGCTGAGATTTGTTTCTTATTAATTCAAAACCGTTTGTTTCCGCTAAAACTGTCACTGCGGTTAATTCACCAACACCAGGTATTGATGTAACTCTTTTGATGATATTGGACACTTGAAGATCAGCTTTTGTAATTTCGTTGATTTCTTTTTTTATTTCTTTTTCTTGTAAATTCAATAATACTATTCTCTTTTTCATCCTATCAAGACTTCGTTCATTTGGCATAGCTTCTACACTTTCAGCATGTATTTGGTTTTTAATATTACTCCTCTCTTGAACAATTTGCTCTCTTTCACGGGTAAGCTGTTGTAGCTCCCTGTAAATGCTTTTAGGCTTTGTCCATCGATCTAATTTTCGCTCTAATCCAAATTGTGCAATTGCTTGCGAACAACTCTTATCGGTTACTGTTTTTTGTTCTAAGGTTCGTATGTAATTACTAATCTTATTGGGTAATACAATACTTACCTCACAACCGTTATCGACTAAATGATATGCAAACTTTTGATGATAAACTCCGGTTGCTTCCATAACGTAACGTATGGGAAGCTCTTTATCTATTTGCTTATTTACCCATTCAACCAATGATTTAATTCCAGAATCACTGTTTTTAAAAACTTTGTAACTAAATAACTCAATGTTGAAATCTTCATATATACGGCCTAAAGTAATGACTAATTCCTTTTGAGCAACATCAATTCCTGCGACTTGTTTTAATAATTTTTTAATCATTTTTTTAATATTAGTAATTGATAAAGTGATGTATCTTCCTTCGTCTTTTCTCCTAGTTGGATATTCAAGATATTAAGCAATACTCAATTCTTTACATTCTGTTCAAACTCTAAAAGATAAAAAAGAAAGAGGTAATATCTATCGAACAATATACTTCAAGAGTTATTTAGCCATCGGTATACTCTCTTTCTTTTCACTTTATTTCTTCAAATTTATAATATCAACTTTATTTTGCAAACATAGGAGCTATCGGGATTGGTTCGAGCCCAAAAGAAAGAGCAGAAAGCCTGATACGAAAGTGTCAATTTTTTATTTTAAATTTATCCGCCATGCACATAGTTTACATTCTACACTCCCAAAAGCTAAACCGGTTTTATATCGGTTATACCACTAATCTAGACTTGAGACTAGACTTCCATCTCCATGACACACAAGCACGAAAATTTACTTACAAAGCAGACGATTGGACTTTGTTCTTTTCGTTAGCATGTACTTCTAAAAATCAAGCTTTGGCCATTGAAAAACATATCAAAGCGATGAAGAGCAAAGTGTATATTGAGAATCTTGCTATATATCCTGAGATTACTTCTAAATTACTAAATAAGTACGCGACATCTGATTGTTAACCTAGGTAATATCGGTACAAATAGCTATCGGGATTTGTTCTAGTTCGCCACGGTGGAGAAGTTGTATGATGGTTGTACTTTTAAGTGCTAAAACTCTTCCTCAGTCATAATATTATTTACCATAGCACCTGCAAGGCCACCTGCGGCAACTGCATTGGAAACGGAACGCAATGGACTCGCATTATCACCACAAGCAAAAACACTTGCAACGGATGTTTTTTGAAATAGATCTACTTTTACTAAACCTTGTTCAGTGAGTTCGCAACCCAATATTTCGGGGATGTTGCAATGTTGCTCAAAGTCAGGACGCGAATAGATTGCTTTGAGGTTAAAGGTTGAATGGTCTCTGAATACGATTTGACTGATAGTACCGTTTTCGTGTTTCAGTTGAGCAATTTCTTTTTCGATTATCGGAATGGCGTGCTTGTCGATTTTTTCGGTTTGTTCTGGTGTTAGTGTAGATTTTCCGTTGGTAAAAATGGTCAGGTCTTTTGTCCAATTTCGTAGTAGTTGAGCATAGTGTAGTGCTGCATCTCCGTTGGCCAAGATTCCTGTTTTTTCGCTTTTTACTTCGTAACCGTGGCAGTAGGGGCAATGGATGACTGAAATTCCCCAACATGCTGAAAAACCTTCTATGTTAGGCATAATGTCTTTTACTCCTGTTGCAAAAATGAGTTTTTTTGCTCCAAATAGTTCGCCTGCTTTAGTAGTGATTGTAAAACCTTTTTCAGTTTTCTTTCCATCAACCGCAAGGTCATTTAAGAATTTTACCGTATTGTATTTTAAAACCTGTGCTTTGGCTTTCTCTGCAATAACTTTTGGTTTCTCGCCATCTTGTGTAATAAAATTATGCGAATGGGGTGTTTGCCGGTTGCAAGGCAAACCACTATCAATGATTAAAACTGTTCGTAAAGCTCGGCCTAATGCCATTCCTGCTGAAAGTCCTGCATAACTTCCACCGATGATGATTACATCAAAATTTTTAGGGTCTGTCATTGTATTGAATATTGAAAATGGTAGCGGAGTTCGCACACCATTTATTAGTTTAATTTATAATCGGGTATCGATATGCTTTTAACAAAAATTAAACCATCATACGTTTCGGTATATATTTTACTGACCAAAATCTTATGCAAAGGTTTAGGTTGATATCCACCACCGCCAATGACTAAATGATTTGATTTTTCACTAAAAAAATTGGTTGGTTCATTATTAAGTGCGTTTTCCAAATCCACAAAATAAATATCCTTGTCAACGGACATCAATGTGTTGGCATATGTCTTTCGAAATGGCTTTTCTATATGATATGTTTTCCAATGATTTCCTTTCTTTTTATCAGTAACATAACCGTTTATTTTTCCGGTTCCAAAATCGAATCCAACACTATAATACTTGTCGCTATAATAATCCTTCAAATGACGACCTAAATTAATTATATTACTTCCGGTATAGTACATTTCTTTTTTATTAATGTGTTCATTATGTGCCCAAATAAATGCTTTTCCATTCTTAGATTCATATTCTACTATATATTTTACATTTTCAAACATTTTCAAATCCCTAAATTCTGTACTCTTGGGATATTTCTGTTGAATTGATGATCCATATTCAGTATAACTTATCAAGTAATCTAAACTTCTTACGATAGATTTGGTTTCATTATTATTTGTTTTTGAATTTAGTAATTGCTCTTTTAGTTCATTTAATTTTGGAGTCTGAATTTGCCACCAGCTTTCTGCTTTGCTAAAATCTATTTTTTTATTTGCACAGCTATCTATTACAGTTAATAGGTTTTCATCAACAGAGATTTTATTCTTAGTAATGAATTCTCTTATTTCCAGATTTATTTTTTCTCCTATTTGAACATCCATTCCGTAAAATCGAATTTGCTCTTCACGTGGTTTATCTACATTATAATCCTGCATCCATTCCAGAAGATTGACGATTTCTTTAGTATACCAAAATCCCACATTAAAATTTTCGGCTATCGTTTTTATATCGCCTTTTCCTCCACTAATCCACTCGTTAATTCCTGCTTCGGCTTGATACGATTCTTCCATTATAAAAATTTTGACACCTTGATTTTTTACTAAATGTTTAAAAAACTTTGCTTTGATGTCAAAAAATTCTTTTGTGTTATGAGATGCTTCTCCAAACCCATAAAGAGTAGCATTGTCAAATTTAGTAGGTGTGTTTTGCTTAAAAAGGATCATTTCAGAATCAGGATTCGCATCTTCAATTGCAATCGAATGAGTGGTTATCCAATCAATGGTTTCTTCATTTTGAGAAGTAAGAAGAAGTGGAATAATAAAAGTGAAAATTAAAAGTATTTTTTTCATCAAAATTTTTTTCTTAAAATGGGGCTCGTCAGTTGAATTAAACCAAATATATTCTTTTTTTCTTTAATTTGAAAGTAGTTTATTTTGATTGATTTGTAGGTTATTTGTTGAAATAGAAATACTAATTTACTTTGATGTCTCTCGACTTCGAAGAGCAAAGGGAATTTAAATTTGAAATACTGTGATTGCACTTATTGCGTGCGGGATAGTAGTGAAAAGCCCGGAGCAAAAAAACGCCAATTTTCTAAAGCTAAAAAAGCGACCAAAGGAAGCTCTTTTTGGGTTGAAGAAAATGGTGTTTTTTGCGAGGACTTGCAACGGATAGCCCGAAACACGCCCAAATTATTGCAAAAAAGAAATTACCTACCTCACCACCATCACCTTCTTCACCGTAGTATCCAACGCATCATTGGTAGAAATAAAAATCATATAAACCCCGGAAGCTACTTTATATTTTCCGAATGCTCTAGTGTCCCACTCGATGGTGCCGCCTTCGGAGATTTCTTCGTAGACGAGGTTTCCTTCGATGTCGGTAATTTTTACGTTGGCTTTGCTGGTTAATCCGGAGATTTTTACGGTTCCTTCAAAACCTGGTCGCACCGGGTTGGGATAAACATAGACGTTTTGCAGGTCGTCGTTCGGTTTAGTGGATGTTCCTTTGAAAGAGACCATTCCTTTGGCGGTGGCAATAAAAACCTCGCCCGTGGTTCCGTTGATTTCGATGTCGTTGATTACGTTGCTTGGCAAAGGTGAATTGGCAGAAGTAAAACGCTGTAACGTTTGCTGACCGTTTGGCGAAAATTGAAACACACCTGCATCGGCTGTTCCGATCCATTTGTTGTTGGCACCATCTACAGCGATATCGGTAATAAATTGTCCGAACAAAAGTTCTTGAGCTAAGCCGTCATCTAAAATAATGATGGAATTGGTTGTGAGTTGATCTTCGCTTAGAAATCGATCTACCGAAGGCAAAACCCTTAATCCTCTTCGGGTGCCAATCCATAACTGGTTTCTGTTATCTACAACAGCACATTGCACGGCTGATGAGGGTAAATTACCATCATTTTGACCATCGTTAATTTTTAGTAAACGGTTATTGAAGTTTTCATTGAAAGCGATTAAACCTTCGTCTAATGTACAAAGCCATTTGGTGTTGTTCTTATCGATAGACATTCGGTTATTACCGGTAAATCCGCCTAAAACATCACTTACATCATAGGATTGCCATTGTCCATTGGCTCTCATCACTTTGAGCATATTTGCAATTAAACCGTTTGATACCCAAAGATTACCATTTTTATCAAATGCGGTTTGTTCTATTCTAATATCAGGACCATAGGTTGGGTTTCCCGGGATAACTAACGATTGTAATCCGCTATTGGAAGCGTTATAAAGGGTTGTAGCAACATCATCTTCCAATTTTAATAAACCTGAAAAATAGGAGCTTGCATACACAATGTTTTCATTGGTTGGGCTAACGGTGATTCGAACAATCGATTTGGCTCCTAATAATTCTTCATAGGGAATATTTAGCCATTGTTGCTGTGCTAATTTACTGATCCCATACTCGTCTAACGGATAAGGATTGTTAAATTGAGAATAATCGCCATACGTTGCCCACAATGTTCCCGAAGGCGTTACGGTTATTGAAAAAATATTGTTTTTATTTGGCCCTTGCGGAAGTAAAACTTCAAAGGAAGAGGGATTGGTTATTGATGATTCAATCACACCATTTTCAAATGTACCAATATAAATGGAGTCTCCAATGATAGTTGCCGATGTGAAATTTGAAGTTAAATCTGGTACCGATGTACTTTGAATAACCGCAATCTGACTAAACGATTCGTTCATCACTACAACTCTGGTGGGAGTGGTAGCAATTAACTTATCTCCTCTACTTCGTAAATCGAGAAAGGCTTGACCAACATTTAAAACGGCCGATGGACTCGTTCCGATGAATCTGTAAATAATATTATTTGAATTGATTGCAACGAGTTGTTCATTAAATGTGACAATTCCTCTCCAAAATCCGGCATCTAATGTTTGCCAAGCTTCAAAATTAACCAAGTTTGGATTTGAGAGCGGTGCATTACGAATTCCGTGATTTAACGTTACGGCATAAATTTCTTCGTTTAAAACTGTTGTTTCCAATACTTCTGCCTGAGCTCCGGTTGGACTGATATAAAACGTATCTCCGAAAGTGAAATCGGTTAATTTGAATTCAACTACTGCAAAATCAGTGGAAATATATAATTTTGAATTGTATTCATAAATGTGATTGATTTTCTTTTTGTTGGGCGGAATTCCTCCGGTTTGATCGCGAATTCCAACTAACAAAGTGATTTCTTCAGTGGCTTCATTAATCATTATCAACAAACCATTGTCGTGACCAACAAATGTTCGGTTGATCTGCTGACTGTGATAAATGGTTGAAATAGTTTCTCCCGAAAGACCATCAACAGTATTAAATGTTTTTATTTCATTTGTAGAACGATTTTTTGAAAACAAAGCGGTTTCGCAAGCGGCAAATAATCGGTTTTCAGATTCCGATAAATCGCGTACTTCATTATAGGAGAAGTAGCCTTCCCATAGCAGATTTTGTGAAATACTCACAAAAGGAAACATTAGTAAAACTATAATCCGGAAAAAATTCTTCATTAGCAATTCAAATTGACACACAAATATAGGTAAAACGAAAGAATCCTACTTTTAATATTTTGGGAATAAAAAAAGCTGTCATTTTCAGACAGCTTTTGAATTTTATTAAGTTGAAGCGAAAAAATTATACCACTCCTTGACCCAACATTGCGTCGGCTACTTTTACGAAACCGGCAACGTTTGCTCCTTTTACATAATCTACATAGCCTTGTCCGTCTGAACCATATTTTACACATGATTCGTGGATGTTAGCCATAATTGCTTTTAGTCGTTGGTCAACTTCTTCTGATGTCCAACTTAAACGCAAAGAGTTTTGAGACATTTCTAAACCAGAAGTTGCTACACCACCAGCGTTAGATGCTTTTCCTGGTGCAAATAATATTTTTGCTTTTAAGAATGCTTCAACAGCTTCTGATGTAGAAGGCATGTTTGCACCTTCAGAAACACAAATACATCCGTTTGCAATTAATGCTTTTGCTTCGTCTTCGTTTAACTCATTTTGAGTGGCACAAGGCAATGCAATATCACATTTTACTTCCCAAGGACGTTTTCCTTCTACAAATTTTGCATTAGGATATTTTTTCACGTACTCGCTGATTCTTTCTCTCAATTCATTTTTAATGTGCATTACGTGAGCTAATTTCTCAGCATCAATTCCGTCTGCGTCATAAATATATCCTGAAGAATCAGAAAGTGTTACTACTTTTCCGCCTAATTCGGTTGCTTTTTCGGCTGCATATTGTGCTACGTTTCCGGATCCTGAAACTGTTACAATTTTACCTGTGAAGCTATCTCCTTTAGTTTTTAACATACTTTGAGCAAAGTAAACGTTTCCGTAACCTGTTGCTTCCGGACGAATTAATGAGCCACCGAATGAAATTCCTTTTCCGGTTAAAACTCCGGTAAATTCGTTTCTTAATCGTTTGTATTGACCAAACATATAACCTACTTCTCTTCCTCCCACACCAATATCTCCTGCAGGAACGTCGGTATCTGCACCAATGTGTTTAGACAATTCAGTCATGAAACTTTGGCAAAAACGCATGATTTCGATGTCTGATTTTCCTTTTGGATCAAAATCTGAACCACCTTTTCCACCACCCATTGGTAACGTAGTTAAGCTGTTTTTGAATGTTTGCTCAAAAGCTAAAAACTTCAAAATGCTTAAATTTACAGATGGATGAAAACGAATTCCTCCTTTATAAGGACCAATAGCAGAGTTCATTTGAATTCTGTAACCTCGGTTAACTTGCGTTTTTCCGGCATCGTCAATCCATGTTACGCGAAAAATAATTACACGTTCCGGTTCAACCATACGCTCTAAAAGCATTTGGTTTTGGTATTTTTTATTTTGCTCAATAAAAGGAATAACCGTTTCGGCAACTTCCTTTACAGCCTGTAAAAATTCAGGTTCATTTGGATTTTTTTTAGCTACAGCTTCAACAAAAGAGTGAATACTTTCTGTCATGATTATTAGTTTAATAACGTTTTATGAAAACGTTTTCGTTTGTTGCGACAAATATACATTTTATTAAAATATCGGTATAATTTTTTTTATATTCTCAGTAGATTTATTTTTTTGTTAAGAAATCAAGATAAATTCAACAATAAATCATAACATTTAAAACAAATTTTAGTTTTTTTCGTATATATACAAGTATTTTTTCATTTTATTTTACAAGTGAAGTATGTTTTTATATATTTGTCGAGAATTGTCATTTAAAATATATGCAAATGCCCAAATATCTTATAATTACCTTATTGCTAGTACTTGGTTTTAACAATGCAGTTAAAGCACAATTTGGTTTTTCGCATGAAGTTGGTGCGATTGTTGGACCTGTTGCTTTTCAATCCGATTATGGTGTGCGAGGCGACGGCGAAACAAATTTTGGAAATACAGGTTTTGGTATTGGAATTATTCACTACATGAATTTCTCTTACCGAGCAGATTGTAACTGTTATGCAACACCAACTTATTTTAATGACCATTTCAAAGTAAGAAGCGAGCTTTCTTATAACAAGACTAACCTTGAGCATTATGGAAAATGGGTTGATGACAACAAAACATCTATAAAGGCTCAACAACTTAGAGCAATGAAAGGAAGCACAGCTGTAACCAATATTGGAATGCAGTTAGAATATTTTCCATTAAGTATCAGAGAATTTTCTTCAACGCCCGGAAAACTTGCACCATTTGTGAGTTTAGGTGGACAATTTAGTTATTTCAAACCAGAAGCTTATTCTGAGTTAGGTCTAGGTCTTGGACAATTGTTGGAAGTTACTCCGGTAAAATATATCGATGGTGTAACCAACGAAAGCGGAACAGTTTGGTCTGTTGTAGCGAGTGTTGGAACACGATATAAATTAACGGTACTTTCTGATTTAATGATTGATTTACGTTGGCAATATTATTTTTCTAACTGGGTTGATGGTTTAAATCCGAATCCACAAGTTTACACAGAAAATAAAGCAAACGATTGGTTAGTGTGGCTAAATGTAGGTTACATTTATTACTTAGATTAATCGATTTTATAGTATAAAAAATCCCGTCAACTTTTTGCTGACGGGATTTTTGTTTTTATCTGAATGCCTGTTCAATATCGGCTAATAAATCATCAATGTCTTCTACTCCAACACTTAGACGAACTAAATCGTCTGAAATTCCAATCTCTTTTCTTTTTTCTTCAGGTATAGATGCATGTGTCATCAAAGCCGGATGATTGGCCAACGATTCAACTCCACCTAATGATTCTGCTAAAGTGAATACTTTTAGTTTTTCTAAGAACGAAATAGAGTCTGCTTTTTTACCTGATTTGAATGTAAAAGAAACCATTCCACCAAAACCGCCAATCATTTGTTTTTTAGCAATTGCATGAAATGGATGGTCTGGTAAACCGGGATAAAATACCTTTTCTACTTCAGGATGATTGCTTAAAAATTCGGCTACTTTCATTCCGTTTTCACAATGTCTTTGTACTCTTAGGTGCAAGGTTTTAATTCCTCGTAGCACCATATAACTGTCTTGTGGACCTAATGTTCCTCCGGTTGCAAATTGTGCAAAGTGTAATTTCTCACCTAATTCTGCATCTTTTACAATCAAAGCTCCGGCAATCACATCAGAATGACCTCCTAAATATTTGGTTGCCGAATGCATCACAATATCCGCACCTAAATCCAATGGTTTTTGAAGATAGGGTGTAGCAAAGGTGTTATCTACTGCAAAAAGGATTTTCTTTTCATTTGTAATTTTAGCGATAGCAGCAATATCAGCTAATTTCATCAACGGATTAGTAGGTGTTTCAACCCAAACTAATTTTGTGTTTGAATTTATTAAGGATTGAAATTTCTCCAAATTATTCATATCAACAAAATGGAATTTGATACCAAAATCTTGATAAATACGAGAGAACATACGGTACGTTCCGCCGTATAAATCATCCATTGCAATTACTTCGTCGCCGGGTTTTAATAATTTTAAAACGGAATCTGTTGCTGCCAAACCGGAAGCAAAGGCTAAACCGCGAACACCATTTTCAATACTTGCCAACGCATCTTCCAATGCTTGACGAGTTGGATTGGCCGCTCTACTGTATTCATAATGATTAATGGGAACACCCGGACTTTTTTGTGCAAAAGTAGACGTGTTATAAACCGGAGGCATTACTGCTCCTGTGCTTGGATCATGGTGTTGACCACCATGTATAACTTTTGTGTTGAACTTCATAATTTATTTATTTGTGCAAAGATAAGAAGTTGAAATTTATAAATTTTCTAACTTATTCCTAAAGATTCGATAAATTAATTAGAAGTGGAACTAATTACAATTCAAATACTCACAAAAATCTGTACTTTTGCATCATGGAAACAAATAGACAAAAAAAAATAGGGAGCGTTTTACAGAATGATTTAGTTGATATTTTGCAAGGCGAAGTGCGTAAAAACGGAATTTCAAATTTGATTATTTCTGTTTCAAAAGTTTCTGTTACAACTGATTTATCGGTGGCAAAAGTATATTTAAGCGTTTTTCCAACCGAAAAAGGTCCGGAAATTTTAGCTGCAATCAAATCGAATACACCTTTAATTAAACATGATTTATCGCAACGTGTAAAACTTCAATTACGCAAAGTGCCCAACTTAACTTTCTACATTGATGACTCATTGGATTATATCGAAAAAATAGATAAAGCATTAACTGGCGATGTAAATCCGATTGAAAATCCTGATCTTTTAGAAAAAAGAAAGAAATCTTAAAGTGAAATTTCCGCTTTACATAGCCAAACGTTACTTATTTAGTGGTAGTAAAAACACTGCCATAAACATTATTACACTCATCGCATCGGTGGGGATAATTGTAGGAACCATGGCTTTGTTTGTGGTAATGTCGGTTTTTAGTGGATTAAAAGATTTCAGCTTGTCTTTTTCAAATGATTTTGATCCGGATTTAAAAGCGGTTGCAAAAACCGGAAAAACCATCTTAATCAGTCCCCAACAAGAAACCGAAATTAGTAAACTCGAAGGTGTTGCACATTTTAGCAAAATCATTGAAGAAAGAGCACTTTTTACCTTTAACGGAAAAGATTTATTAGCTAACATTAAAGGAGTTGATAAAAATTTTAATCAAGTAAACCAAGTCGAAAAAACTATTTTTCAAGGTCAATGGATTGAAGAAGATTCCGAAGAAGTTGTAGTTGGTCACGGCATTAGTCAGAAGCTTTCCATGGGATTATTTGATTTGGTGAATGTTTTTGAAACCTTTGTTCCCAAACCGGGAAAAGGCACGATTGATTCGCCGGATGGAGCTTTTAACCGTTCCGTTTTAGTTCCGGTGGGATTTTATTACATCAATGAAGAACTCAATCAGAAATATGTTTTTGCCGATTTAAGTATTGTGCAGGAATTATTGGCTTATAAGTCCAATCAAATTTCCGGAATTGAGTTAAAACTCAAACCGAATGCAGACGAATCTGACGTTATTGCTTCATTGGAAAAAATTCTGCAAAACAATGTCGTCATCAAAAACAGAGCTCAACTGAATGAATCGCTCTATAAAATGTTGAATACCGAAAATTTGGTTTTGTATCTTATTTTTTCGTTGGTAATTACAGTCACGCTTTTCACATTAGTCGGGGCTTTGATTATGATAATTATTGAAAAAAAATCAAATTTAAAAACCTTATTCAATTTAGGTTCTGATATAGAAGATTTGAGAAAAGTTTTCCTTTATCAAGGGTTTCTAATTTGCTTCCTAGGATGTTTGATTGGTTTAGTTTTAGGAATTATTGTTACGCTTCTTCAACAACAATTTGGTTTTATTATGATTAACCAAAGCATGGCCTATCCGGTTCGGTTTTCGTTTGCAAATGTATTGATTGTGATTGCTACCATTGCCGTTTTAGGATTTCTTGCCTCATGGATTGCCAGCAGCCGCGTCAATAAAAAATTGTTGGAATAGTCTCCGTTTTATAAAATAATTTATATTTGTACTTCACTTCAAGAATATGATAGTATTTTTTTGTCCTTATTTCGTATAAAGACGTTCTTCTCGCTTTAATTTAATCTGAAAGTTCTTTCAGATAAATTTTTATTCACTTAATCTTTATTAAAAATGACAGAAAATAAACTATCAAAGGGTATGTTTTCACGTATCTTTTCTACTATAAAAATGGCTTTAAAAGGCGAAGCCGATTTTGATTATACTTCCGGAAAAATAAAAACCGCCGTTATTCTGCTTGCTATTCCGATGGTGTTGGAAATGATGATGGAATCGGTTTTTGCTTTAGTCGATTTGTACTTTGTCGGTCACTTGGAAAACAGCAGCTTTGCTGTTCAAACCGTTGGATTAACCGAATCTGTTCTTACTATAATTTATTCATTAGCTATCGGAATCAGTATGGCAGCCACAGCGGTTGTTGCCCGAAGAATTGGCGAAAAAGATCCGGTTGCTGCGGCAAAAGCTGGTATGCAGGCGATACTAATTGCTGTTGCTGTAAATACCATTCTCAGCATTTTCGGAATCATTTATGCCACCGATATTTTAATTTGGATGGGTTCTTCGCAAGAATCAGCCATTTACGGAACTTCGTTTGTTCAAATTATGATGGGAGGAAGCGTTTCCATTATGTTACTTTTCCTAATCAACGGAATTTTTCGTGGTGCCGGAAATGCTGCTATTGCGATGAAAAGTTTGATGTTGGCGAATGGTTGTAATATTATTTTAGATCCAATTTTGATTAACGGTTGGGGTTCTATTCCGGCTTATGGTTTAACCGGAGCTGCTATTGCGACTACAATTGGAAGAAGTATTGGCGTTATCTATCAAATGTATCATCTCTTCAACGGTAAAGGTGTTATCAAAATGATGGTTGCTTACATAACTCCTGATTTTGATCAGATAAAAGCGTTAGTTAAAATTGCTGCACCCGGCGTTTTGCAATTTGTGATTGCTTCGTGCAGTTGGATTTTTATGGCAAACCTTGTCGCCACAACCGGAGGAGACGTTGGTTCAGCGGGTTATCAAACCGCTCTTCGGATTATGATGTTTTTCATTCTTCCCGCATGGGGATTGAGCAGTGCTGCCGCCACTTTGGTGGGTCAGAATTTAGGAGCAAAACAAATTGAACGTGCCGAAAAATCAGTGATGGTTACCGCAAAATACAATGTGATTTTTATGGGAATTATTATGATTGTCACGTTAACCGCCGCCCGCCCGATTATTACTTTATTTACAAATGATAAAGCAGTTTTGGATATTGCTGTAGAAGCCATTCAAATTATGAGTTTAGGCTATGTTTTTTATGGAATCGGAATGGTGCTAATCAATGCATTTAACGGTGCGGGAGATACGTGGACACCTACAAAAATTAACTTCTTTGGGTTTTGGTTGTTTCAAATTCCGTTGGCTTATTTTTTAGCGAAGTTTTTAAAAATGGGTCCAACCGGAGTTTTTATGGCGGTTCCGATAGCAGAAACGTGCATTACCATTGCCGGTTATATTTTGTATAAAAAAGGGAAGTGGAAAAAAATGGTGGTGTAACCTTTTTATTTTTAACCATATAAGTCAGATAGACTAATTCTAGGGTTTAGATAAATTGAGCGGAGCGAGAACAAAAAAACCTATATAAATAAGCTTACCATGATTTTGTTGAACAGTTTTTAACTAAAATGCAAGAGTTGATATACTGTCCCTAATTCTTAAGCTATCTTGAATTCTATTATTTAAATCCAAATTATTTCTTTCCATTTGAATTTCTTTTTCACGTAATTCTTTAACTTTTTGTTTTTCGTACATTAAATCTGAATAATATAAACCAAATTTTATAAAATCATTACTATGGTCTTTTTGTAAAGGATTTAAGTTGAAATTTTCCCAAATATGTATAACAAGGTTATTATTAATCCAAAAAGCTCGGTTTGAATGTTCTGAATTCATTTCTAAGAGGGGTTTGCCATATTTTTTTTCCAATAATTGTAAATAATTGAAATAATTCCTTTCTGGATTATAGTCTCCATAATTATCATACAAGAAGCCATTAGATCTTAATGATATGGCTTTTAATTTATTGGAAGAAAAGGTTGGGTACAGTTCGAAGCTATTTCCAAAATCGGAGGGTCTATCATGTATTAGAAAAGGAAAAATTAAAGTATCATTTCTTTGTAATAATGTTTCTTTATCAATATTTAATTTTGCTAGCCTTTCAAATTCTTCTCTTGAAATATTAGAATTAAAATTTAAAAAAAGTTTTTGTGTTGTTGCTGATACAGAATGATTTAAAATAGCATTTTCTTGGAAAGTAATGAATTCTGAAAAGCTAATATTATTGTATTCGACTGCTTCTTTTTTATTACATGCGATAAATAAAATAAATAATAAAAGTAATTTGTTTTTCATAATAAATTATTATCCATTTAAACCGTCTGATAATTAGCATATACTTCAGCAATTTCTTCAAAAAGTGCCATTAACGGCATTGCTCCATCGGTTGTAACTAATTTTTGTTTGTATTCTTTGAATCCGTGAATACCTTTGAAATAATTGGTATAATGACGACGCATTTCAAAAATTCCAACGCGTTCGCCTTTCCAATCCATTGACCAAATTAAGTGATTTCGGGCGGCTTCAATGCGGTCTTTCATCGTGGGTTCAGGTAAATGTTCGCCTGTTCTGAAATAATGTTTGATTTCGTTAAAAATCCAAGGATAACCAATGGCGGCACGGCCAATCATCATTCCATCCAAACCATATTTATTTTTGTATTCCAAAGCTTTTTCGGGTGAATCGATGTCACCGTTTCCAAAAATGGGCATCGTAATTCTCGGATTGTTTTTTACACGAGCAATGTGCGACCAATCAGAATGACCTTTATACATTTGAGCACGCGTTCTTGCGTGAACGGTTAACGCTTGCACACCAATGTCTTGTAAACGTTCAGCGACTTCATCAATGTTGATGGAATTTTCATCCCAACCTAAACGGGTTTTTACTGTTACCGGAAGATTCGTTCCTTTGATGACGGCTTTGGTCAATCGAACCATTAAATCAACATCTTTTAAAACTCCCGCACCGGCTCCTTTGCAAACGACTTTTTTAACCGGGCAACCAAAATTAATATCTACTAAATCGGGTTGAACGGTATCCACAATTTTGGCAGACATTTCCATTGCTTCTTCGTCACCACCAAAAATTTGGATTCCAACCGGACGTTCGTAATCAAAAATATCAAGTTTCATTTTGCTTTTCATCGCATCACGAATCAAGCCTTCGGATGAAATAAATTCAGAATACATCAAATCGGCTCCGTGCAATTTGCATAAGCGACGAAACGGCGGATCACTCACATCTTCCATTGGAGCAAGAAGTAAGGGAAAGTCGGGTAAGATGATGTTTCCGATTTTTGGCATTGAATTTTTTTTGCAAAGATAGGGAAACAGGTGGGGTTTGCAAAATGAGCTATGTCTAAACCTGACAGGTTTTCAAAACCTGTCAGGTTTAACATCTTTAAAATCCAAAACTTTGCTTTATATTTGCACACAATTCTCTAAGGAGCAGGGTTTGCGTTAGGGATTGCAGTGGAAAGCCCACAGGAACGGTGTAGCGATAGCGAAACCGTGACGAGGACTTGGAACGGAAAGCCCGACCCTTGGGGAAC
The DNA here is from genome assembly GCF_023195775.1 of Flavobacterium azooxidireducens. Lineage (NCBI taxonomy): Bacteria > Pseudomonadati > Bacteroidota > Flavobacteriia > Flavobacteriales > Flavobacteriaceae > Flavobacterium > Flavobacterium azooxidireducens. Next base: position 1,186,484 of record NZ_CP096205.1, on the reverse strand, counting down.
GCCCAAAAAATTTGAATTAAACGAAGATGAAGAACATACGAAATTTTTGCATTATTGCTCACATTGACCACGGGAAAAGTACGTTGGCCGATCGTTTATTGGGGGCTACTCAAACGGTGACGGCTCGTGAGGAAAAGGCTCAGTTACTGGACAACATGGATTTGGAGCGTGAACGTGGGATTACGATTAAGAGTCATGCGATTCAAATGGAATATACATACAAAGGCGAGAAATATATTTTGAATTTGATTGATACGCCCGGACACGTTGATTTTTCGTATGAAGTTTCGCGATCCATTGCCGCTTGTGAAGGGGCTTTGTTGATTGTGGATGCGGCACAAAGTATTCAGGCTCAAACGATTTCCAATTTATATTTGGCTTTAGAAAACGACTTGGAAATTATTCCGGTGTTGAATAAAGTGGATTTGCCAAGTGCCAATCCGGAGGAAGTGAGCGACGATATTATTGATTTATTAGGTTGTAAATTAGAGGATATTATTCACGCGTCGGGTAAGACCGGTTTTGGTGTAGAAAATATTTTGGCTGCGATTATTGAAAAAATTCCCGCTCCAAAAGGAAATGTTGATGAACCGTTGCAGGCGTTGATTTTTGACTCGCATTACAATCCGTTTCGTGGTATTGAAGTAATTTTCCGTGTGAAAAACGGTGAAATTAAAAAAGGTCAGAAGATTAAATTTATGGCCACCGGAAACGAATATTTTGCGGATGAAGTTGGGACGTTGAAGTTGAATCAAGTTCCGAAAAATGTGATTTCAACCGGTGATGTAGGCTATTTAATTTCGGGAATTAAAGAGGCAAAAGAAGTAAAAGTAGGTGATACATTGACCGATGCTAAAAACCCTACTACTAATATGATTACAGGTTTTGAGGATGTGAAACCAATGGTTTTTGCCGGAATTTATCCTGTTGACACCGAAGACTATGAAGATTTACGAGCTTCGATGGAAAAATTACAATTGAACGATGCGTCGTTGGTGTTTTTACCGGAAAGTTCTGCTGCTCTTGGTTTTGGTTTCCGTTGTGGATTTTTAGGAATGTTGCATATGGAGATTATTCAGGAACGTTTGGAGCGTGAGTTTGATATGACTGTGATTACAACGGTTCCCAACGTTTCGTATCACGCATACACGAAGAAAGAACCGGATACAATTTTGATTGTAAACAATCCTTCCGATTTGCCGGAGCCATCTAAATTGGACCGTGTGGAAGAACCGTATATCAAAGCAACCATCATTACCAAATCGGATTTTGTGGGGAATGTGATGAGTTTGTGTATTGAAAAACGCGGTGTGATTACGAATCAAACCTATTTAACGACAGAAAGAGTTGAGTTGAATTTTGATATGCCGTTGGCCGAAATTGTATTTGATTTTTATGACCGTTTGAAAACGGTTTCTAAAGGATATGCTTCGTTTGACTACTCACCTATTGGGATGAGAACGTCAAAATTAGTAAAATTAGATGTGTTGTTGAATGCTCAATCGGTGGATGCTTTGTCGGCTTTGATTCACGAAGACAATGCCTATAATATTGGTAAGAAAATGTGTGAAAAACTGCGTGAATTGATTCCGAGACAACAGTTTGACATTCCGATTCAAGCGGCAATTGGTGCGAAGATTATTGCTCGTGAAACGATTAAAGCGTTGCGAAAAGACGTGACCGCCAAATGTTATGGTGGAGATATTTCCCGTAAACGAAAACTGTTGGAAAAACAGAAAAAAGGAAAAAAGAGAATGCGTCAGGTTGGTAATGTAGAGATTCCGCAAGAGGCGTTTATGGCGGTGTTGAAGTTGAATGATTAATTGTAGAGACGTTGCAATGCAACGTCTGTACGAAATGCGATGCAATATTTGAATAATATAAACCCAACAACGAGAGTTGTTGGGTTTTTCATTAGCCCACGGTTTCAACCGTGGGATGAAAATTGTTTTCTCCACGGTTCACAAAACCCCACGGTTGAAACTGTGGGTTAAATTCAAAGCCAAAAAAAAGCTGTAATTGACAAACGCTTAGACCGTATGATAACCATTTCAACTCGGCTAAATATGTTTAAATTAAGTAAATTTCTCCACAAAATCATATTTTATCAATTCCCATTCTTTGTTTAGTAAACATATAGGATTAAAGTCGGTATCTGCTAATTCAAAATCTAATAACTGATTTTTTAATGTTTTACTATTACCGTATGGATATCGCTTTTCAAATAACTCAATAAATTGAGAAAGCTCATAATTCTCTAAGAAATAATGAATATCCCAAAAGTCTTTTTTTCTTCCTTTGTTATTAATGACATCCAATTTCATAGCAATTATTTCTTCTGAAGTTGCCATTCTTACGTTGTCAATAATCAATTCATTAAAAACAAAATTATCGGTGTAATAAACATCAATTTTTACAAAATCATCTTTTGATAAGCCAACTTCAAAATAGGTGCCAAATGAAATTAAATCAACATCTCTGTAATTGCAATAGGGATATTTATTTTCTAAAAAATCTCTAATTTTTTTAAAATCGATAGAACCATACTCATCATCAGTAAATAAATCAATATCAACTGATAAACGATGCCCAAATTGTAAACTTAATGCAGTTCCTCCAACCAAACGAAAGTGTGAAAATATTTCTTCATTCATCAAATCTGATAAAATGGATTTTAGTAACGGTGAAACAGTATTCCAAAACATAATTATCTTTTAGCAGGAAATAATTTATTAATTCTTTCTACTTCATCCTTTCCATAAAATCGAATGATTTCTTCTTGTTCTTCTTTTGTACCATAGGCAAATACTCGTGTAATAACAGCACGTCTCATTAACTTCCAATCTATTTTATCGAGAGTAGTATCCCAAAATGTATTTTTTCTTAATTTAGACAAATTGGGTTTATACGATTCATCTTTCTTGATAATTTTAATATCATAATGAGCCTGAAGTGTCATCAAAAAACCTTCTTCTAAACCTAATTTATCTTCAATTTTTATAGCCAAAGAAGTATTTATGTTTCGCTTACCGTTAATTATCGCATTAAGTGTTTGTGGATGTTCACCTACAGCCAATGCCAATTGACGTTGATTGCTGTTTTGTTTTTTCAGTTCTCTGTCAATTATTTTTCCGGGATGAATCCCTTTTATATATTTAAGGATAGCATACATATTTCTACTTTTACACAAATGTAAACAAATTTGTTTATATAATTATCGTCTTACACATCTGAAATTATGAATAAAATTAGAAAAATAAACCTTTATATTTGACAAACGCCTTTTATGTAAGACGAAACCCCAAAACGCTTTGACCTCATTGTTGTTCGGTTTTCCATTAGCCCACGGTTTTAACCGTGGGATGAAAATTGATTTCCCTCACGGTTTACAAAACCCCACGGTTAAAACCGTGGGTTAAATTCAAAACAAAAAACACTATATTTGACAAACGCCTTTTATGCACGACGAAACCCCAAAACGCTTTGACCGCATTGTCGCCATTCTCATCCAATTACAATCCAAAAAGATTGTAAAAGCACACGAATTGGCCAAACGTTTTGACGTAAGTTTGCGAACCATTTACCGCGATATTAGAACGTTAGAAGCTTCGGGAGTGCCCATTTACAGCGAAGCCGGTTTGGGTTATTCTTTGTTAGAAGGTTATCGGTTACCGCCAGTCATGTTCACCCGCGAAGAAGCCGAAAGTTTTATTGCTGCCGAAAAACTTATGGAAAAATTTTCAGATAAATTAATCGGAGATCAATATGCTTCGGCGATGTTTAAGTTGAAAGCGGTATTGAAAAGTGCCGATAAAGATTGGGTTTCTACCATCGAATCCAATGTGGTCATGCAGCCATTAGAAAAAACATTTCCTAAACAAGCTCCACATGCATTGGCTTTTATTTTTCGAAGTATTGCGGACAAAACGCAATTAATTTTGGATTATCAAGCTTTTGAAGCCGATGAAAATACCGCCAGAACCATCGAACCAGTGGGTGTTTTTCACGACCACAACAATTGGTATGTGTTGGGCTATTGCCATTTGCGGAACGATTACCGCCAATTTAGAACCGACCGCATTCACAACATTAAAAAAACGGAAAACGCTTTCACGAAAGAACACGAAGCATTGGAATTTTATTTGAATAAAGACAAAGAAGAATATCCCACCACAAAAGTCGTTATTTCTATTGAAAAGAAAATGGCAAAATACCTTTCCGGCGAACGAAAATACCACGGATTTGTCTCCGAAAAAGTAGTTGGTAATAACGTAGAAATGACTTTTTTATGCAAAGATATTCAAGATGGTTTCCCTAGATTTTTTCTAATGTTTGGTGATTTTGCTAAAATTATTGAACCCGAACAGTTAAAAGTTAGAGTGTTAGAGTTAATGGAATTAATAAAAGAAAAAATGCTAAAGTAAAAACGTTTAATTTCCTTTTCAAGCTTTAGAAAAAATTACAAAAAGACCTCACTTTTCCAACAAATCATTGGTAATAAAAAGTATTAAACCAAACTTACGTTAAAATTTGTATTTTTAGGGTGCCAAAACCTGCTATCCGCTGCAATCTTTTTCAGTCAGGCTTGTTTTTGTAAGCCCAAAAAAGAGCTTCTTTTAGTCGCTTTTTTTGAGCAACAAAAACTAAGCCCGCCTTTCAAAAGTATTTCCGCTACTATCAGGGGCACAAACCGTAAATCAATCAATAAGCCATGAACATTCACATCATCGGAGGAGGTAACTTAGGCGTTGCCATAGCAGTAGGGTTAGCCAATTTTTCCAAAGGAAATCACATCACAATTACCCGCAGAAATACAGCTCAAATTCAACATCTTTCACAAAACGGAATCACTATTTCTTCCAACAATATCGAAAACATTGATAAAGCTGATTTAATTATTCTTACCATCAAACCCTATCAAATCGACACGGTTTTAAACGAAATCCTGCCGCATATTTCCAATAAAATTATCGCTTCGGCGGTGAGTGGCGTTTCGTTGGAAACCTTACAACAAAAAACAAAAGGAGCACATCCCATTGTTCGAATTATGCCCAACATCGCCGCTCAATTTGCCGAAAGTGCCACGTGTATTTCTTTTTCAGAACAAAATAAAGAAGCTGGTGAACAAGTTGTCTCCTTATTCAACCACCTCGGAACTGCCATCGTGATTGAAGAAAAACTGATGGATGCCGCCACCGTTCTCGGTGCGTGCGGAACTGCGTATGCGTTGCGATACATCCGTGCTTCAATGCAAGCCGGAATTGAAATCGGTTTTGATGCTCAAACTGCTTTAGCTATCGCATCACAAACCGCAAAAGGTGCAGCTAAAATGGCTTTGGAAGAAAAAATTCATCCTGAACAATTAATTGACAGAGTAACCACACCGCAAGGTTGCACAATTGTTGGATTAAACGAAATGGAACATCGCGGATTTAGTTCTGCTTTAATTCGTGGAATAAAAACTTCGTTGCAAAAGATTAAGGAGTAAAAAGTTTAATTAACAGACAATAATATTTTAAATAAAAATATGAATTTAAGAGAAAAAATAGACAAAAAAAGAGATGAAATTATTTCTGAATTATATGATTGGGCAGAAACCTTTAATCCAGAAAGTATTCTTTACAACACAAATGCTATAGAAGAAGAAGATGAGTTGGAGATGTTGGATTCTTATAATTCCGTATGTGAATTGGTAAATAAATTAGAAAAAAATGAATGTAGTGAAAAAGATTATGAAGATATACTTTTCCATATTGAACAAATAAATCACAATGAAAAGATTATTAAATTATAAATTAATCTGATATTGAATTCTTCTGGTTTTTATTCTTTCTTCTAATTCTTGTATAGTTAAAAAAGCAAATGATGAACCTTTTTCATTTAAACTGACAAAACAAAATCTAAATCTAGAACCAAGAATTTTACCAAAATTAAATTCATTTTCAGTTGCTCCAAAAAAGAAGCCTTTTGGGTTTTCAGGCAGATATTTTTTAGTTGTTTTTAATTCTACTAAAATAATATCTTCTAAATAAGTATGAATAAAATTAGCATCAGCTATCTTTCCAACCATTTCTGGTACATAAATTAAGTCGAAAGCTTGTAGGAACCTATATTCTATTTTCAATAAATCTAATAATTCTTTTTTTGTAGCTAAATCAATTTTAAAAAATCCAGTGTAATTTTCAATTAGAAAGTTTACCCCTTCTTTTTCAGTAACATTATTTGATAATGTCAGTACAAATGAGTGTTTCCTTGACATTACTTTTCTGATTTTATTTCATAATTTTTATAATTATGATTTGGATTTATAATTTTTAAATCTAAAAGTTCAGAAAGATTAACTTCAAAAACTTTTGCAAATACAGCCATATTTGAAAGTGAAATATTTCTTTCGCCTCTCTCAATCATTCCGATATAAGTTCTGTGAAAACCAGTTAAAAAAGATAATTTTTCTTGGCTGATTTTTTTTTGAAGTCTTAGTTGCTTAATTCTGTCTCCAAATTCTTTTTGCAGAAATACATTTATCATAAAACAAAACTATACATATTGTATGTCTTGATCAACAGACAATGTGTATCCATATTAAAAGTGTTCAATAAAAAAAACAGAAAAATTTATATATGGAATTAAGTAGTGAAGTTTTATTTTTTATGTAAATTTGACATAGGCTATAATTGGGTTTTTTCGGATAAAATAGTTGGTTGGTTTGAAAAAGCTGAGATAACTATAAAAATATTTCGCTTAGCAAAAAATACTGTAGATACATATTCTTTACCAAAAGAAGATAAGTTTGCAAACATGAAGGAATAGACAAAATATTGCTTTTGGCTAAATAATTCATACGTTAGAGATGAAATTTATCTTAAATAAATTATTAAATTGAACAAAAAAAAAATAAAAATCCTACACCTCGATTCCAATCATCCTCTTTTGTGGGAGCAATTGGAAGCAATGGGTTTTGAAAATCATCAGGATTTTACTTCATCCAAAGAAGAAATTGAAGCTAAAATTCAGGATTATCAAGGAATCGTGATTCGTAGCCGATTTAAAATTGACAAAACTTTTTTAGATAAAGCCATCAATTTACAATTTATCGCTCGAGTTGGTGCCGGTTTAGAAAGCATTGACTGTGACTATGCCATTTCAAGAAACATTCACCTCATCGCCGCTCCCGAAGGCAACCGAAATGCGGTGGGCGAACACGCATTGGGAATGTTACTTTCGCTGATGAACAAATTAAACCAAGCCAATCACTCCGTAAAAAATGGAAATTGGCTCCGTGAAGGTCATCGTGGTTATGAATTGGATGGAAAAACAGTCGGCATCATCGGGTATGGAAATATGGGAAAAGCATTTGCCAAAAAACTGCGTGGTTTTGATGTTGAAGTTTTATGTTATGACATTTTACCTTTTGTTGGCAATCAAAATGCCAAACAAGTTTCATTAGAAGAATTACAACAAAAAGCAGATGTGCTGTCGCTTCATATTCCATGGACACCTGAAACCGATAAAATGGTTAATGAACAATTCATAAACGCATTTGCCAAACCATTTTGGTTCATCAATACCGCCCGAGGAAGAGCAGTTGTGACAGCCGATGTAGTGAAAGCACTCGAATCCGGAAAAATTCTTGGTGCCGGATTAGATGTGTTGGAATACGAAAAACTCTCTTTCGAAAAATTATTCGAAGGCGAAAAACCGGAAGCTTTTACCTATCTTTTAGAAGCAGAAAACGTTTTGCTTTCACCACACATTGCCGGTTGGACGTTTGAAAGTCATCAAAAATTAGCTCAAGTTATCGTCGATAAAATCAAAACCATTTATTTTCCAACAGAAGAAATCGCTGAAATAAAAAGAGTAACCGGAATTGGGGGATTCTTTTTTAAATCAAATGATTCTAAAAAATTAGTGGAATGGTATGGTAAATATTTAGGTCTAAAAACCGATCAATACGGCTCCACTTTTTGGTGGAAAGACAAAGATGGTAATGATTGTTCCACGCAATGGTCGCCGTTTGCGGAAGATATCACCTATTTTTCTCCATCCGAAAAACAATTTATGCAAAATTTCCGTGTAGAAAATTTAGAACTGCTTTTAGAAAAATTAAAGCAGGAAGGTGTAACAATTGTGGGAGATATGGAGACTTATGATTATGGAAAGTTTGGATGGATTTTGGACCCCGAAGGAAATAAAATTGAACTTTGGGAACCAATTGATAAAGCATTTCAATAATTTTTATATTTTTATAATCATTTTTCAACTTAATCAATCAAATTTTATGGAGACAACTCGACCTACAGAAGACTGGAATAAACCAAATCATGATTTACCAAGACAAGAGAATAAAAAGATATTGGCCGGTATTCTAGCTATTTTATTAGGTTCGCTGGGCGTTCACAAATTTATTCTTGGATATAATCAGGAAGGAATAATTTTATTGTCTATTTCAATTGTTGGTTATGCCACAATTTGTTTGTTAGTAGGCGTTTTCATTATTTGGATTCCGGGATTAATAGGTTTGATAGAAGGAATTATTTACCTAACTAAATCAGACGAAGAATTTTATACTACTTATCAGCTAAACAAAAGACCTTGGTTTTAGGCATAAAAAAAGTCCCTTAGGGACTTTTTCTTTTTTAACCTTTATCTTTTTTCTCCAACTCGGCTTGGAATTCTTCCATCACCGGTTTAACGGTGCTTTCCGGAATATCAGAAATCCGAATATACATTAATCCGTCGACCGCATTGTTAAAAAGCGGATCGACATTAAATGCAACCACACGAGCATTCTGTTTGATGTACTTCTTAATTAAAACCGGTAAACGCAAATTGCCGGGTTCAACTTCGTCAATAATTTTGTCAAATTTGTTCAAATCGGCTTCCGTTTCATTAAATACAAAGTCTTTGTCTGCATCTTTCAGTTTCACTTTATATTCCTTTTTCGGATGAATGTATTGAGCAATATATGGATCATAATAATGCGATTTCATAAACTCAATCATCAATGATTTGGAGAAATCTGAAAATTGATTACTGATGCTCACGCCGCCGATTAAAAATTTGTGTTCCGGATAACGTAGCGTGGTGTGCACAATTCCTTTCCATAACAAAAATAAAGGCATTGGTTTTTGCTGGTATTCTTCAATAATGAATGCCCGACCCATTTCGATGGATTTGCTCATCATATCATATAACTCGGGTTCAAAACGGAACAACTCATGTAGATAAAATCCATCAATACCGTATTTTGTATAAATCTTTGAACCAAATCCCATTCGGTAAGCTCCCGCAATCATTTGAGCTTCATCATCCCACAAAAACATGTGATGATAGTATTTGTCGTATTGATCTAAATCGAGTGATTCATTTGTGCCTTCGCCGATTGCTCTAAACGTAATTTCACGTAATCGACCAATTTCGTGCAAAATATTCGGAATTTGATCGGCCGTAACCAAATAAACTTGGTAATTTTTACTTTGTAATAATCGACATTCGCTAATGCTTTTGATAACAGCCATCTCTTCCAAAATTTTATCCTGATTGGCAGGTTTGGCAATTTCTTTCGGGCTTTTTGGGAATTTCAAGCTTGGTGCTGCTAACAATTTATTGCCCTTTTCAAATGCATTGGCAAGCATGTACGTCTTTTTTCTGAGAAATTCTGAATACGATTCAATACTTTCGTATTCATTTTGTTCAGCTACTGAAATTGGTTTTCCGATTCGAACTTTAATTACACGTTTCTTCTGAGTTAATAATTCCGAAGGTAATTTTGCTGTTCGAAACGTATCATTCAAACTCGATAAGAAGTAAAATAACCGACTGTTTTTTGCGTGAAAATAAATCGGAACAACCGGAACTTGAGCTTTTCGGATTACTTTAATTGCTCCTTCTTCCCACGGTTTATCCACTACTAAAACACCATCTTTATACGTTGAAACTTCTCCGGCAGGAAACATTCCCAATGGTTTTCCATCGCTCAAGTGACGGAGCGTTTCTTTGATTCCGACCACACTGGATTTGGCATCTTTATGATTTTCAAACGGATTCACCGGCATAATATACGGTTTCATCGGTTCGATTCTGTGCAACAAAAAATTAGCTATAATTTTAAAATTGGGTTCACGTTCCAACATTAATTTCAACAATAAAATACCGTCAATTCCACCCAGCGGATGATTGGAAACGGTGATATACGGACCTTCTTTAGGGAGGCGTTTTAAATCTTCTTCGGGAATTTCAAATTTTATCTGAAATTCATCTAAAATGCTATTGAGAAAAGTTACTTCCGATAAATGTTTATTTCGATTGTAGATTTTGTTTAACGTAGAAATCTTCAATACCTTCATAAGCAACCAACCAATGGATGTGCCAATGAAACCATATTTATCAACATTTATTGCTTTGGCAACTTCTTTCGCGGTAACTAACCCCATTCGTTATTTATTGTTTGTGTGGTTTTGGTGAAAGTAACAAATATAGTAATTCTGACAGTATCAAATTCAAAAAAATAAACAAAAACTGTAAGTTGTTAAACATTTATTATAATATTGAATTGTGGTTTTGATACTCAAGGTTTTTAACTATTTTTGAAAAACTTTATCACAAATTTTAATGAGAATTATTTCCTATAATGTAAACGGAATTCGTGCTGCCATAACCAAAGGTTTTTTAGATTGGCTCAAACAGGCAAATCCTGATATTATTTGTCTACAAGAAATTAAAGCTACTGAGGATCAAATTCCTACAGAAGCTATTACCGAAGCGGGCTATCCTTATCAATATTATTTTTCGGCTCAAAAAAAAGGGTATAGTGGAGTTGCCATTTTATCTAAAACAGAACCAAAAAATGTAGTTTTCGGAACAGGAATTCCCGAAATGGATTTTGAAGGTAGAAATCTGAGAGCCGATTTTGAAGATTTTTCTGTAATGAGTTTATACCTTCCATCGGGAACAAATATTGACCGATTAGATCATAAATTCAAATATATGGATGATTTTCAAATGTATACTAATGCATTGAAAGTTGACATTCCAAACTTAATTATTGCCGGCGACTACAATATTTGTCACGAAGCAATTGATATTCACGACCCGATTAGAAATGCCACTGTTTCCGGATTTTTGCCTTCTGAACGAAAATGGATTGATGGTTTTATGAAAAGTGGATTCATTGACAGTTTCCGTCATTTTAATAAAGAACCGCATCATTATTCGTGGTGGAGTTACCGTGCGAATGCCCGAAACAACAACAAAGGATGGCGGATTGATTATCATTTGGTGAGCGAACCCATGCGAGACCGATTAAAAAGAGCGGTCATTCTTCCGGAAGCCAAACATTCGGATCATTGTCCGATTTTAGTAGAAATTGATTAACAAAAACCTCAAATAAATAACAAAATGATTAAAAAAGTTTCATTTCTTCTGCTTGTGGCAGCTTTGTCTGCTTCATGTGTTTCCAAAAAAGTGTTCAATGAATTAGAAGGAAAATACGCTACCTTAAAAAAGCAGCAACGTGAATTATCGGATGAAAATCACGACTTGGAAAAAACTAAAAATAAATTAGAAAATGATTTAAAGTTAAACCAAGATGAATTAGCAAAAGTAAAAGCCGAACGTGATAAATTACTAAATGATTACACCACCGCTTCCAATAATTTAAAAACATTACAAACTTCGTACGCTGCATTAGAAAAAAATTCGGATGAAGCCTTGCAAGCCAATATGAAGAAAAACAGAGAATTATTAGCTCAATTGGATGCCAAAGAAAAAGCATTAGCAGCCGAACAAGAGCGTTTAAATAAATTGCAAGCCGATTTAAAAGACCGTTCGCAACGGGTAACCGATTTAGAAAACATGATTTCATCAAAAGAAGAAAGCATGCGAAAACTGAAAGAAACACTTTCCAAAGCCTTAAATAGTTTTGAAGGAAAAGGACTTACCGTGGAACAAAAAAACGGAAAAGTCTATGTTTCCATGGAAAATAAATTACTATTCCAAACCGGAAGTTGGGCGGTTGGTACCGAAGGAAAAAGAGCCGTTGTTGAGGTTGGAAAAGTACTTGCTCAAAACCCGGACATCACCGTATTAATTGAAGGTCACACCGACAATGATAAAATCTTAGGTTCTATTGGTGGAGGAATTGAAAACAACTGGGATTTATCGACCAAAAGAGCAACAGCCATTGTGAACATCTTAGCCGAAAACAAAGGTGTTTTAAAAGAAAATTTAACCGCTGCCGGACGTGGTGAATTTGCACCGTTAATGGCAAATGATTCTCCAGAAAACAAAGCCAAAAACCGCAGAATCGAAATTATTTTGACTCCGAAATTGGATGAAATTTCTAAAATGTTGAATGATTTGTAATATTAGGTTCTGAGGGACAAAGGTTCTAAGACACTAAGGTTTTCTACCTCAGTTCCTTAGAACCTTAGCACCTTAGCACCTCAAAAGATAAAAATGAAAACCACCACAATCCCCAATACCTCCCTAAAAATCAGTAAAATTTGTTTAGGAACGATGACTTTTGGCGAACAAAACTCCGAAAGCGAAGCTCATGAACAATTGGATTATGCTGTTTCTCACGGAATCAATTTTATTGATACGGCAGAAATGTATCCTATCGCTTCCCGAAAAGAAACGTTAGGAAGTACCGAACGATTCATTGGTAGTTGGTTAAACAAAAGAGGTAAACGTGACGATTTAGTAATTGCCACCAAAATAGCCGGGCCCAATCGTGGGATGGAATACATCAGAAAACCACTTGATTTCTCCGCAAAAAGCATCAAAGAAGCGGTTGATTTAAGTTTGAAAAACCTGCAAACCGATTACATTGATTTATACCAAATGCATTGGCCGGAACGGGTGATGAATATGTTTGGGAGGAGGGGGCTGACCGGAATTGATACCAATTGGAAAGAAAATTTTGCTGAAGTTTTATCTGTTTATGATGAATTAATCAAAGCCGGAAAGATTCGGCACATTGGTGTTTCTAACGAAGCTCCGTGGGCAGTGATGAAATTCATCAGCGAAAGCGAAAAACATAATTTACCGCGAATTGCCACAATTCAAAATCCGTATTCACTATTAAATCGATTGTTCGAAGTAGGTTTGACCGAAGTTTGCATGCGAGAAAATATCGGTTTAATGGCTTATTCTCCGCTTGGTTTCGGCATTTTATCCGGCAAACATTTAAACGGAACACAATCCAATTCCCGAATAGATTTGTTTCCGCAATTCACTCGCTACACTTCTGAAAACGCAACTAAAGCTACCAAATTATACCAAGAATTAGCTCAAAGTCACGACTTAACATTAACGCAAATGGCATTGGCTTTTGTGCAACAGCAACAGTTTGTGATGAGCACAATTATTGGAGCCACTTCCTTAGCACAACTAAAAGAAAACATTGATTCACATGAAATTGTTCTTTCAGAAGAAATTTTAAAAGAAATTGATGCGATACAAGAAATGATTCCGAATCCGGCACCTTGAGTTATCGGTTGTCGGTTATCTGACGTTTGTTAAAAGTCGCAGGATACCCCGCAATCTTGTCATTCCGATTTCTATGATAAAACCAAATTTTTTTGATAAGGAATTTGGTTTTTAATTACTGCAAAAACCCTATGTATTATTTTGTTTCTAACTGCATTTATAACGCTCATTTTATTTTTACCTTCTTCTACTTTTCGAAGATAATAATTTCTTAAGTCATTATCATTCCTAATAGCACTCATCGCTCCTAGATGCAAGACACTTTTAACTGTTTTATCAGCAAGCCTTGACACTCCGGATCTTCGCTTTATTGATGTGCCTGACTGAAAATCAAAAGGAACAACTCCGCTATAACAGGCCATTTTCCTTGGATCTGTTATAGTTGTAAACCCTTCCGTTTTTGCCAAAATAATCCACGAGAGCACTTTACCTACACCAGGAACAGACTTCATCAATTGATAATTATTTTTTAAATCTGATTCACTAGAGATAACTTCTTCTATACTTTTTTCTATGTTTTTAATTTGAATATCAATACTCTTAACAAGTTGCAAATTTAATTTCAGCAATTCCTTGTCCATATTAATTCCTTTCATCAGTTTGTAGTCATCCTGCTGGCTCGTCAATTGTTTTCTCATTTTTATTCTTGCTGCTCTTTCTGTAAGCAGTACTTTAATTTTTCTGATTGTCAAGGATGAAGGTTTCCATGGTGTAATTTCTTGATGGTTCTTCTCGATAAAATTACAAATTCGAAGTGCATCAACCTTGTCATTTTTTCCTCTTGTAAGGCCCATACTCTTCTTTAAGTGTAAGGGTGATATGATATAAACTTTAAAGTTGTGAGATTCCAAGACCTGCAACAAATTCCAATTATATTTACCCGTATTTTCCATAGCTACAATAGGATAGCTAGTAGAATAAATTTTAAAAAAACGCTTAATACTCTGTACTTTGTTTTCAATAGTAAAATAGGAAACTTTTTCATCTTTGATACAAATGTCTAAAGTCTTCTTACTGATGTCAATGCCAATAATAATGTTTTTCATAACTTTGCTTTTAACGTTAAACAAGTGATTTGAGAAATTCATCATAAGCTCAACTCCTTAATAATGGGTCTGGTTCCCTAATTTCTATTTGAGTCTTTGATGAAAAGGGAAGCTAAAGTCTTAATCGAAATATGAGTAATTAACTCTGACGCAGGAATAGTGTACTTTTGCTTCCTTTCTCAATCATAAATTTATTGATTTTTTCTAAAAACAAATCTAAAGGACGAAGGAGAAATCTCAGTCCCAGTTTTACACAATCCTGTAAAAAGTAATCAAAAACTTTGTGCCTTAACTTCTTTGTGGCAAAAAATCCTCACCCCTCCCGAAGCCTCGGGACTCTCCAAAGGAGAGGGAGACTGGGCGTAGTAATATTGCACTTAATTAGCAGTAATGAATCCGCTTTAATCCATTATAGCGAAGCTGTCAAAATCTGTAAAAATCCGCGTTTTGCGTAGCAAATCCGTTCAATCCGTGTTCCATTTAAGGACGTTTAATCTCAGGTACAGTTTTAAGACACAGTTTTCCGATCTTCTTGTAAAAAGCAATCAAAAACTTTGTGCCTTAATTTCTTTGTGGCAAAAAAAGAATAAAAATTCCCCATAAACTTGTCATTCCGTAGGAATCACCGTTATATGAGATTCCTACGGAATGACAAGTTTGAGGTAAGTATGTCGTGAATAGAATTACTTCACCACCAATTTACTAGTAAAACTACCTCCATTCACATCCTCAACAGAAACAAAATACAATCCCGATGTAAGGTTATCAATAGCAACAGTAGTCAATTCTAAGTTACCCATTTTTTGATTGGCAACTCTTTTTCCCATCGAATCATAAATAGTCAATTCGTTTAAATTCAACAAATTAGAATTCTGAATTGTAAATGAATTATTGGCAGGATTAGGATATAAACTCAAACCATTTTGTTGAAAATCATTTGTACTTAAACTCGTGTCAATTACTCTGGAAATCACACCATTCGAAATACCGACCCAATATAATTCGCCATTCACATCTTCGCCAAACGAAACCACATTTCCTGAAAAAGCATTGGCTGTCCATGTAATTGGGCCTCCATCCACATCGATATAGCCAATTTTATTGTTGCAATAATCGGCAAAAACATATTTGTTTTGAAGTGCAGGATAGGTTGTTCCTCGGTACACATAACCTCCTGTTAATGAGCAGCCACCCGTAGATGCATGCGTGTACTGTGCAATAGGAAAAGTATAATTAGACGAAGCTCCACAGCCAGAAGTATTATAGGCAGAATTTCCTTCATAACAACGCCAACCGTAATTTAAACCCGCTTCGGTGGAAGTTGCTTTGTTGATTTCTTCAATAGCATTCTGACCCACATCGGCAATCCAGATGTCACCGGTTAGCCTGTCGAAAGAGAATTTCCAAGGGTTTCGCACACCAACAGCCCAGATTTCATCTTCGCCGGCAATGCCAACATAGGGGTTGTCTGCCGGAATTGCATAACCGGTTTCGCCATCTACATCAATACGAAGCATTTTGCCTAACAAGGAGTTCAGGTTTTGTCCATATCCATTAGGATCGCCACCGCTACCGCCATCGCCCATACCAATGTATAAATAACCATCAGGACCAAAATTAAGCGAACCACCATTGTGATTAGAAAACGGTTGAGCAATAGTCAACAGTATTTCGGCACTAGCGGAATTGGCAACGTTTGGATCGGTAGTGCTCACCGTATATTTTGCAATTACTGTGGCTCCGTCACCAGAACGGGTGTAATTCACATAAAAGCGTCCGTTAGTGGCATAATCAGGGTGAAAAGCCAAGCCCAACAAGCCGCGTTCGCCACCTGCAGTAATGATTGACGTTAAGGATAAAAACGGCGTAGTATTAATTGTTCCGTTTGCATTGACAATACGGATTAAACCGCCTCGTTGCACCACAAATAAACGGTCGTCACCTGCATTCACTAGAGCAACCGGACTCGAAAAACCGGAAGCAAACGTTTGCAAACCAACTGTTTGCGAGAAAACACTTGATGCAAACAGTAAAACACATAATTGTAGTATTCTTTTCATAGCATTTTTGTTTTGGATTACGTAAAATTAGTAAAAAAATATAAACGGTGCTAATTATTAACAAGTTAGTCATTGATTGAGTTAAAATAAGAATGATTTATGTTATTTTTAGGAAATGGTTTCTGCTTCTCCATTTTATAAATTTGAATTTGGCGTTAGAGGATGCCAATTTTTACATCCTAAAGTCCATGTATCGGGTTATAGTACCAAGACTGAACAAAATTGATATCATTAGAGACTATATTAAACAAAAAACCACCCCAAATTACTTCAAGGCGGTTCAACCACAATCCAACTAAAATTAGTTTACCACTACATAGCCTTTTGCTTTGGCAAAACTGTGAATAGACGTTGCCATTGCATTGCCCAAATCGTCTTGGGTTTTGGTGTTTTTTGATTCGTTGTCAATAAATTCTTGACGTTTCTTGGCCAACTCGGTCATTTCTTTTTGAATGGTTTCTCGTTCTTTGGTTTTCTGAGTTACAATCGTTTTAATTTCTTCTTTCGATTTGTTCTTTAGTTCCGCCGGAAGTTCTTCTTCTTTCAAATTGTCTAAGGCTTTGGCATCGGTTTTGGCTTTATCCACCAAATCCCAACTGTCGTTTTTATACACTGCTTTTGATTTACTTACGGAACGCTCCGCATAATTGGCCGTAGAAATCGATTCAGCATTGGCGTCTTGCACTTCTTGGCTTCTTTTTTTCTCCATTCCTTTTGCACCATAGCCAATATAGGTCGCATTCAACCGCACATTGCATTGCGAAATCCGGTCGTCATAAGGCGTCACGATATAGCGAACTTTGGCGTTGTAATCAATGTTAAAGTATTTTCCTTTGCCCACATCGGCACCGTCTTTCCAAAAGGTAGAAATCCCTTCGGTAGCATCCCCACAGAAAATCGTGTTGATAAAAATGTCTTTTTTCAACGCATCGGCAATGGCTTCTTTATAGTTGATGTTACCTTGATTAAACGGTTCGTTTCCGGCAATATACACGAGTTTCATACTCTTTTGATGATCATCCCAAGTCAATTTATCAACGGATTCTTTAATCACAGCTCCGCAATATTCGTAACCGCCGTTGGTTCGCAACGCAAACAGTTGTTCCGAAATCAAATCCAAATCGGTGCTCAACGGCGTAATTTGTCGGATATAATTGGATTGCATACTCAATCCGCTGTTGCCGTATTCGTATAACGCAATTTGAATTTCCGGACTTTTGCCTTCGTATTTCAATGTGGTCAAGGTGTTCACGATGTTCCACAAACGCGACTTGGCTTGTTCAATCAAACCATCCATACTGCTCGAAGTATCTAATAATAAAGCCACTTGAATTTTGGTTTCGGCTGTTGCTACCACAGTTGTTTCAGGTTGTGGATTGATAGCTAAGGTTTCTTTTTTGTTCTCGCAATTGCTAAATAGTAAGCAAGACGATAACAGGGCGAAGGTTAAAATTACATTTTTCATACGATTGTGTTTTAAGATTAGTATTTTATTTTTGAAGGTTTTTGATGTCATTTTCTATCGAAAGAATCATCAAACAAGTCGCCGTACAAAAGGAAGGACTTGTGATGCAGTGATGACCATTCCAGCTCCCGTCTGCATTTTGAATTTGCATCATTCGGCCGCCGATGTTGTCGTACCATTTTTTCCAGTCGTCGTCGTGATTCACCACCATCGATTCGCCGGTTTGAAGGAAGCTTAGGAATTCTTCGCCACCGTTGTTGCCAAAACCGGATAATACATCTTCTTTCATAGCGGTTACTTTGGCAGAATTATAAACTTTATTTGCCACATCATACGACTTTGCTTTTTCTTTGGAATAGCCTAAACGTTCTAAATTTTGTTCGTTTAAAACGGCATCTCTTTCAATTTTGCCTTCGGCTTTGGCTTTTTTAAACAATTGGTTGACTTCTTTGGCTTCTTCGGCACTGTTGCGTACCGAACTGCTCACGGCATACAACATAATTCCGGCTCCGTCTTCGGTTTTGGCCGACTGACTTTCGGGATTGTAATTGCTTTTTTGGTATTCTCTGGCTTTTTGAATTTTGTCTTTATCAACTTTGATGCCTTCGTTTTTGGAAGCCATTTCTAAACTGGAATTCGCAAAAGAGGATTGCAACACACCTGCCCAACCGGAGCTACCGACTTTACCGGAATCGCCCATTGATTTTTCGATTTTATCGACACAAACTTGAATGCCGTCTTTTACTCGTGCTTTGATTGAATTATCTTTTAGAGTAGGAAGCAATTGATTGAAGAATTGCAACGTGAGAATGGCATCAATGTGTTCGCCTAATTTTCCTTGAATTTGCGTTCCTCGAATTTGCGTGATGTAAGGAGAATTTTGGTTCTTTTCGATTTCGTTTAACAGAAATAAAACTGATTTTTTAAGGGTTTCTTTGTGCTCGCCTTTCTCCATCGAATGTCCGCAGCGATACAATGCCATCGCCGACATTGCTGTTGTAGCAGGATCGGACGAAACGGCGTGTGGATTTCTTTCGGATTGATTGTTGCGAGAACCGGCTCCCCAACCGCCATCGGAGTTTTGGGCTTCAATGAGCCATAATTCGCCTTTGGAAATGGTTTCGATGAATTTGGAATTCGTTTTTACTGTGGCTGCACCTTCAATTGGTTGTTCGCCCATTAAGGACATAAAGACACAGGGTTTTTCTTCGTCTTCCACAATTTCTCGTTGAGCGATTTCTTTTTTGGGAAGAAGTTCTTTTTTGGGAAGAAGTTCTTTCGTTGGTGCTGAATCATTTCCCAACAAATAAATAAACGGAACACAACTTACTAAAGCGGATATTCCTAGGATGATTTTTGATTTCATATTGTATTGATTTTGATTATTACTTATTATTTTGCCGCTGATTCGCTGATTTATTTTTTAACCACATAGGGACATAGTTTTTTATAGACTTTAAAGGCGTTTCACTTTACAGTAGAAAAGGATAGCTATGTGAACCCAAGCATTGGGCTATATTTTCCTTTTTGCCTATGTCTCTATGTGGTTAAGTGGCATTTAATATAAAAAATCAGCGAATCAGTGGCTTGTTACATCATCAGTAAAAAATGATTTTGCTTTTATTTTTTGATAAAATTACTTTTCATACTAATTCAACTTTGGGCGACTTGGTGAAACCCATTTTTGACTTGGTGAAATCGTTTTTTAAACCCGATTTTATTTTCGTACTTTACACTATAATATAAATGAGATGTATAATCAACTGAAAATAATACTGTTCGCTTTGCTTTTCCCTTTGGTGATGGTTGCTCAAGACAGCACTAAAACTAAATCGGGCAAAACTTCCGTGAGCAAAAAAGCCATTGAACTGAAAGAAACTTTATCAGAAAGTAACCCTATCGCCACGGCGAATAAATATGTGGAATTAGCTGAGCAATTGGATAAAAAAGGTGATTACGCCAAAGCGGAAGATTATCTGAAACGAGCTTTGTCTATTTATCAAAAGCAAAAAAATAAAGATAAAATAGCGAGTACAACACGTTCGATTGCTCAAATTCAGGAGAAGCAAAATAAATTGAAAGAAGCCATTGTTAGTTATCAATCGGCTAGTGAAGAAGCGGTGGAAGTGGGTTATTCGAAGGTCAATTCGAATGATGCGAGTCGTTTGCAGAACACCAATCCGCGAGTTCAAGCCGATTATCTAGATTCCAACATCAAAATTTTGGAGAAAGAAGGTAAAATGGATGATGCTGCCGAAGTCTATAAACAAAAAGCGGAAGTAGATTTTAAGTCGGAAAACAAAGGAATGGCGATTGAAAATTATGAAAAAGCCATCGCCGTTTCTAAAGATAAACCGGAAGAAGTATTGAAATTGAAAAGCGAGATTTCGAAAGTCTATGCTTCAGAAAACAACTTGGATAAAGCGATTGAAATTACCAAAAACACCATTTCGGATGCGGAGAAATTAGGAAGTGTTTCGCAACAAATTGAGCAACAGCAAACGTTGGCGGGTTTGTATTTTAAAAATGAAAACCAAGATGATGCGATTATTTTGTTGGAAGAAACGTATAATCTGGCTTTAAAAAACGGGCGAACATTTGATGCAAAGAAAGCGATGTTGGCTCTTTCCGATTATTACAGACAACAAGGCAATCAAACGAAAGCGATTGAATTGTACGACAAATTTCTGAATGATTTTGATCGAATGGTGCAAGCGGATAGTTCGTTGGTTGATTCGAAGATTTTTCAAGTTACGGAAGAAAAAATCAAACAATTGGAGAAAGAACGTGCGTTGAAAGATGAGTTGATTACGAAGAAAAATAAGTTCAATTATGTGTTGATTGGTTCTGTCATTTTGATGCTGATTTTATTGGGATTGATTGCGAAGGCGTTGTTTTCTATCAAAACCAAGAACAAAAAAATTGCATTGCAATCGCTTCGAAGGGAAATGAATCCGCATTTTATTTTTAATAGTTTAAATAGTGTGAACCAATTTATTGCTCAAAATAATGAGTTGGAAGCCAATAAATATTTGACTTCGTATTCCAATTTGATGCGGAATATGATGGAAACATCGAACAAAGATTTTATTTCGTTATCCAATGAATTAGAGCAAATTAAGAAGTATTTGGATTTGGAACATTTGCGTTTTCAAGACAAATTTGTTTTTGAAATTGTGGTTGATGAAAAGTTGGATTCGGATGCAGTTTTGGTTCCGAATATGTTGATTCAGCCGCATTTGGAAAACGCCATTTGGCACGGTTTGCGTTACCGTGAATCTATTGGAAACTTGAAAGTGACTTTTACAGAAGAAAATCAATTGATCAAAGTTTCTATTGAAGATGATGGCATTGGTGTTGAAAAAAGTCGCGAATTGAAAACGCAAAATCAAAAAGTGCACGAATCCAGAGGCTTGAACAATGTGGAAGAACGGATTAATTTGCTGAATGATTTGTATCATCAACAGATTTCGTATACTATTTCGTCGGGAACAGATGGCAACGGAACATTAGTCACCCTTTATTTTTCTAAAACCACCAAAGTTGTATGAATGATTTTCAAAAAATAAAAAGTGTCATTGTTGAAGATGAGTCGGCTGCTCGCGAAGCGTTGAAAAATTATTTGGCAAAATATTGTCCGCAAATCGAGATCATTGGCGAAGCACAAAACAGTCGGGAAGCCATTCCTTTGTTGCACGAACTACAACCACAATTGGTTTTTTTGGATGTAGAAATGCCTTTTGGCAATGCGTTTGATGTATTGGAAGGATGTAAAGATTTGCATTTTGAAACCATTTTTGTCACTGCTTTTTCGGAATACTCATTGAAAGCATTGAACCAAAGTGCGGCGTATTATTTGTTGAAACCCATCAGTATTGAAGAATTGATTTTGGCGGTTAACAAAGTGCAACAACAATTGATGAAGCAGGAATTGTTTAATCGAAATCAAATCATCGTACAAAACTTTCGCGAACCAAAAATCGAGAAACAACAAGTCATTTTACCTACGTTAGAAGGTTTTGAAGTTGTAAAAATGGAAGAAATCGTTCGTTTGCGTGGCAATGGCAACTTTACCGATATTCATTTAGCCGACGGATCCAAAAAAATGGTCTGTCGATTTTTGAAACACTTTGATGAAATGTTGGATTTTCCTTTTATGCGGGTGCATAAATCACACATCATCAATTTGAATTTTGTGAAATCGTATCACAAATCGTTAGGTGGTTATGTCACGCTTTTTGATGACACGGAGATTGAGATTTCTGTGGGTTATAAGGAGGAGTTTTTGAGGAGGTTTAAATAAGGCTTTTTAGTAATTGCTCCACTTCTTCCTTTTGCTCAGCATATTTTAACTGCAATTCCGAGCCAACTTCCATTCGATTATAATAGTCCAACGCTTTATTCGCACATGCTTTTTTATAAAAAACAGAAAGTTCCGGAATTTGAGGAAATTGTATGTGAAAAATATTTTCGTAATACGCTTGCCATTCGCGTTCGTTTTTATCCGTAACTACGTTGCCTTTTTCTTTTTGTTGCACGTGAATCATTTCGTGAGCCAATAAATTTAGCATCAGATTCAATGGAAATTCAAACGTGTTTTCCGGAATGCGAATGATTTGCGGACCACCCAAAATTCCTTCGGTAGTCATTAAAATAAAATCAGGTTTTGCTTTTTCTCGCAACTCAAACCCTTTGAAATTGGGATGATTTAAATTGTATTCGTTAATCAAAAATTCGGCAGATTGAATCGTTTCACCTTGTTCGTGAAAACTGTTAACCCATTGAATGATTTCTTGATATGCTTTCAAAAGATATTTTTTAGCCAAATAGTTCGCTTACAACATCTTCAATCTTCGCCACCAATTTCACTTGAATCAATGTTTCTTTCAACGAAATTTTATTGTATTTCGAGACAAAAATGGTAGAAAACCCTAACTTCTCCGCTTCCAAAATGCGTTGTTCTACGCGGTTGACAGGACGAATTTCTCCGGCTAAACCTACTTCTCCCGCAAAACAAAAATCTTTCCCAACCGGAATATCTTCGTTGGAGGATAAAATAGCTGCAACAACTGCCAAATCAATTGCAGGATCATCCACAGAAATTCCGCCTGTTACATTTAAAAAAACGTCTTTTGCTCCCAATCTAAATCCGGCACGTTTTTCTAAAACCGCTAAAATCATGTTCAGTCGTTTAGCATTATAACCTGTCGTGCTTCGTTGAGGTGTTCCGTAAACTGCGGTGCTGACTAAAGCTTGTATTTCAATCATCAACGGTCGCATACCTTCTAAGGTAGAAGCGATGGCAGTTCCTGAAAGTTCTTCGTCTTTGTGTGAAATCAGAATTTCCGATGGATTGGCAACTTCCCGCAAACCGGAACCTTGCATTTCATAAATTCCAATTTCTGCCGTAGAACCAAATCGGTTTTTAAGCGAACGGAGAATTCGGTAAACGTGATTTCGATCGCCTTCAAATTGCAAAACGGTATCGACCATATGTTCCAAAATTTTTGGTCCGGCAATCGTTCCGTCTTTGGTAATATGACCAATCAAAAGCACCGGAACATTGGTTTCTTTGGCAAATTTGATAAGTTCAGCCGTGCATTCGCGTATTTGCGAAATACTTCCGGCAGTCGATTCAATATAATCGGTGTGTAGCGTTTGAATGGAATCGATAATCACAATTTCAGGGTCAATTTCCTGAATTTGTTTAAATATATTTTGTGTTTTGGTTTCGGTTAAAATAAAACAATTATCGCCGTTTGGTGTAATCCGTTCGGCACGCATTTTTATTTGTTTCTGACTTTCTTCGCCGGAAACGTATAAAGTTTTATAAGGTAATTTTAATGAAATCTGTAATAAAAGTGTACTTTTTCCAATGCCTGGTTCGCCACCCAAAAGTGTTAATGAGCCGGGCACCAATCCGCCGCCTAATACACGGTTTAATTCACCGTCTGTCGTGTCCAAACGAATTTCTTGTGTGGAATCAATATCGCTAATGCGAAGCGGTTTTGGAGCTTTTTTAGTTTCGGTGGATGAAGGTTTCCAAGACGATTTTTCTTCCTTCTGAATCACTTCTTCCACAATGGTATTCCACTCGTTGCAAGCATGACATTGTCCTTGCCATTTGGAATATTGCGTCCCACAATTTTGACAAAAAAAGGAGGTTTTTACTTTTGCCATTTAGTTAATCAATTGCTTCATTTCTTCCGATTTGTCATACATCATATCCTTGTCTAAATCGCCAATTGGTTCTTTTTGAAAAGCACTTAAATAGTATTTTTGAGCTCTTTTGTAGTCTTCTTTTTTCTCATACATCAATGCCATGTGATAATCAGGAAGCATGGTTTTTTTGTAATATTTATCGGCAAGAATTGAGAGAGCATCAAATTCATTATAATCTTTATTTTTTAAAATAGCAGCTTCAATTGCCTTAAAATCATTCAATCGAATTGGCATTTTGATGTTTAACGATTTTTCTAAAACATCATATTTTTGTTTTAAATAGTCCACATAACCTGATTCCAATTTCACAATTTTTTCATTGAATTCATGTGTTGTGATAGGTTGATAAACCGCAAAAAATTGATACAAAGCATTTGGAATCGAATGTAATACCAACGAATAATGTGAAGCTCCTAAGAATTCATCAAATTTATAATTCAATGATTCTTTTTTGATGGCTTTTACTTTTTCATCTAATTCTTTAATTCTTTTTTGAATTTTCTTCAAATCCCCATCCGCAGTAGATTGATAGTAATAAATTGGTTTTGTAATTGCATTTAATCGCTCAGGAATTCTGTTTTCCATATCCAAAGCTAATTCAGGACTCAACGAAATATACGCATCAAAAACAGGATTGTCTTTATACAAGAAAAAGTTTAAAAATCCGGCAGTAGTATCGTGTCCGGCAATAATTTTGAATGGAGCAATTCGATAAGTTTTTTGCAAATAAGGCATTAATTCTGTTCCGATGAAATCAAAAAAATTGGCTCCGGTTTCAATGGGTAAGCCACTTTCTTCATCAAATTCACTATCGGCATAGCGTTCGTCTTGTTTGTTTTGAGAAATTCCGACCAAAATTACTTCCGGTAAATCATCCCAATAATTTCCAAATTTTAATGCACCTTGAAAAGGATCAAATAAATATTCGCCATCTAAAACCAACAATAAAGGAAATTTTTGATTTTTATCCTTATCATACGATGGAGGAAGAGTTATATAAATATCTCGGTCTCCACCCAACTTTTGAGAAGTAAATTTTTCTACGTTTTTTTGAGCATAAATACTCAGTGAACACAATAAAACGGCAAGAATTTGAACTAATTTCATCTGGTTTCGGTTTTGGAAATTAAGTAAATAACCTAATTTTTTTCGAAAGCAAGATAGTAAATTATTTGTTTTTGTTTAAAATGGGAAGCAATAAAAATGAAAGTGTTCCTAAAATCACCACCATTAGTGTTTGTGAAGTCCATACCAACCAGCCAAAAGCAGTTCCGGCAGTTTCGGGAACGTTGTAAAGTAGAAGAATTTCTGCCATCAAAAATGGATAGGCTCCAAACCCTGAATTCGTTAAAGTAATGGCAATTCCGCCCACAATAAATGAAATGACAACGGTACTTAAACTCAAGTTACTGGTTTCAGGTAGTGCAAAAATAGTAATGTAAAACATAAAAAAATAACTTGTCCAAATCAATAAAGAATGAAAGAGGAAAGCCCATTTTTTCTCCATTTTCCAAATACTGAAAACACCATCCATCAAACCGGAAATTTTTTGTTTGATGATTACAATAGGTCTGATTTTTGAATAACGAAACAATAAAATAACACCTATCATCATAAAAGTGCCAATTCCTAAAATTAGCATCAATTTTTGAAAAGGAATTTTATCCAAAACAAATGCTTTTAACACATCAAATTCCAGAAAAAAGGCTAAACCAATGAATGATAATAAGAAAAATGTATCAACAACTCTTTCGGCGATGATGGTTCCGAAGGCTTTATCAAACGGGACATCTTCGTATTTTTTGAGAATCAAAGCACGTGAAACTTCGCCTGAACGCGGAATAGACATGTTGATAAAATAGCCAATACAAACTGCCATCACATTCGTAGAAATTTTTGGTTTATAGCCCAAATGTTCCAACGTATACCTCCATCGATAACCTCTTGACCACAAAGCCACTGCACTAATTAACAACGAGATATAAATATAGAAATAATCAGCATTTTTAAATTGCAATTTAATTTCCTCTAATTGTTCGGGTGTAAATTTATTGTAGGTATAAATAACCAACGCCAATCCCAACAAAATTGGAAGTAGAATAGAAAGCCATTTGCCGATTTTCTGTTTCAAGGGAATTTAGGTCAACGAATTGTCGTTCTCATTAGGAAAAACTAATGCCGGTTTGAAGGTTTTAGCTTCTTCAAAATCTATAATTCCGTAAGCAATCACGATAATTATATCTCCTTTTTGAACTTTTCGTGCAGCCGGACCGTTCAAAGTAATTTCGCCACTGTTGCGATTTCCTTTAATTACGTAGGTCTCTAAACGCTCACCATTGTTGATGTTTACGATAGCAACTTTTTCTCCTTCTACAAGATTTGAAGCTTCCATTAAAGCTTCGTCGATAGTAATACTACCGATGTAATTTAAATCTGCTCCAGTCACCTTTACGCGGTGAATCTTGGATTTTACAACTTGAATTTGCATGGTGCAAAGGTAATTAATTTAATGAAATAGTATCAATCAATCGAATGTTGTTGATAAAAACAGCGATAAAAGCACGGTATTTTTTATTTTTCGATTTGCGAAAACAAGGTTTTAACGTGGCTTCATCGGCAATTTGAAAATATTCTAACGAAAATTTAGGGTGATTTTCAAACGTTTTTTTAACAAATTCCGAAACCTCTTTAGCAGATTTCGTGCCAAACAATTTTTTGGCAGTAGTTAATGTCTTGAAAATCAAAGTAGATTCTTCTTTTTCAGTTTCAGTAAGTCGTTCGTTTCTAGAACTCATTGCTAAGCCATTTTTTTCGCGATGAATTGGGCAACCAATTACGTTTACAGGAATTTTATGCTTTTGAACCAATTTTTTGATAATCTGCAATTGCTGAAAATCTTTTTCGCCAAAATAGGAATTAGAGGGTTGAACAATTTCAAATAATCGTTTCACAATTGTTCCTACTCCATCAAAATGTCCGGGGCGATGTTTTCCTTCCATTTGATGTTCCAAGCCGTCATAATTAAAGGACTCAGAAACTGTTTTTCCGTTGTAAATATCCTCAACAGTGGGAGCATAAATAATTACTTTATCACTTAGTGTAGCTATTTTCTGAACATCTCTATCAAGTGTTCTTGGGTATTTCTCTAAATCTTCGGGATTGTTGAACTGTGTTGGGTTTACAAAAATACTCATCACAACAACTTTGTTTTCTTGTAGTGCTTTTCTGAGCAAAGACAGGTGTCCATCGTGCAAAGCACCCATGGTTGGCACAAATCCGATAGTGGTTTTAGCTGTCCAAAAGGGTGACAAATAGGCTTTAAGATCGGTTTGTTTATTGAAAATGAGCATGTAAATTTGATTAGTTCAAGTGCAAACTTAGTATTTTACTTAAATATCTGCATAAATTTTTGTAATTTTGCATGTTTTTAAAAACTAATAAATAAAGTTCAAAACGTATGGAGGATAAGAGGATATTGTATGTATCATCTGAGGTAGTGCCTTATTTAGCAGAAAATGAAGTTTCAATAATGTCTTATGATGTTCCAAAAATGATCAACGATCAAGGTGGACAAATAAGAATTTTTATGCCACGATATGGAAATATCAATGAAAGAAGACATCAATTACATGAAGTAATACGGTTGTCTGGAATGAACTTGGTGGTGAATGATTTAGATATGCCGTTGATTATTAAAGTGGCGTCCATTCCAAAAGAACGAATCCAAGTCTATTTTATCGATAATGACGAATATTTTAAACGTAAAGCAACTTTTACGGATGAAGATGGAAAGTTGTATGCCGATAATGATGAAAGAGCCATTTTTTTTGCAAAAGGAGTGGTAGAAACAGTAAAAAAATTAAATTGGGTTCCGGATATTATCCATGTTCATGGTTGGTTGGCTTCACTTTTGCCGGTTTACATGAAACACTATTATAAAGATGAAGCATTGTTCTCTAATACAAAAATTGTAACTTCTGTTTATGCTCAATCTTTTGATGGTAATCTAGATATTGAACTCATCAATAAAATTAAATTTGATGGTGTTCCGCAGGATTCAATTGCGGTTTTAGAACAACCAAATTATGAAAATTTAATTAAAGTGGCTGTAGAACATTCTGATGCCGTGATAGTTGCGTCTGAAAACGTTTCGTCAAGTTTAACAAAATTTATAGAATCATCAGGAAAACCTTTTTTACCTTTCGTGCCGAAAGAGGATTATCCTGAGCATTATAAAAATTTCTATAAAAAAACAGTTCTTTAAATTTTATTTATTTCAAATGATTTCAAAAAAATTAATACAATATACTTCTATTGCAGTGCTTGCTTTGTTACTTTTTTCATGTGATAAAGATTTTAATACAATTGGCGGAAATGTGATTGGCGACGATCATTTTCAATTTGGCATCAAAGATCAAGAAGCTACAGTTGTTGCTTTTAACCAAGATTTTGGGGCGGTTCAGACCAATAATTTAGTTACAAATCCTTTAGGGATTTATCATAATACGACGTTTGGTAAAACTACAGCTCATTTTGCAACGCAATTAACTTTGCCGTCAACGGTTCCTTCATTCTTTAGAATAACGACTGATCCGGAGATCACAGAAGTTATTCTCTATATTCCTTATTTTAGTAAAAAAGGAGCAACAGATAGCGAAGGAGTTGCAACTTATACACTAGATTCGGTTTATGGAACATCAAAATTAAAACTTAGTGTTTTTGAAAACGGATACTTTTTAAGAGATTTTGATCCAAATTCGCAATTTACTCAAGCACAACGCTATTATTCAGATCAATTGTCTGATTTTGAAAATAACAAAAGAGGAGCTGATGCTGATGGGACTTCTGTTTCAAATGGAGAACGATTAAATAACGCTGAAGATGTTGCTGAAAATGATCAATTCTTTTTTGACCCTGCAGAGATTTCGGTAACAGTTTTTGAAGATGAAGATGATGTAGTGGGCACCACAACAAAATCTGCACCCGGAATTTATTTAAAATTGAATAAAGAGTTCTTTCAAAAGAAAATTATAGGAGGTTATTATGAAAACAAGTTAGTGAATAATAATGTTTTTAAAGACTATTTCCGTGGTTTATATTTTAAAATAGAAGCCTCTGATGCCGAACCAAATGGAAGCAGTTTGGCTATGATTAATTTTACGGGTGGAAAAATCACGGTAAAATATAAAGAAGATAAATCCACCGGTGAAGATACAACTCCGGAAAGAGTTAATAAATCGTTTGACTTAACACTTTCTGGAAATACAGTGAGTTTAACCAACCAAGAAAGAACAACCAATTATTCAAATGCTTTAACTTCGGCAGATCCTACGCAAGGAGATGAACGATTATATATAAACGGAGGAGCAGGTTCTATGGCGGTTATCAATTTGTTTGGACGTGATGAAAATGGACAATCGGCAGAATTAGATGCCTACCGAGCAAAAGGATGGTTGATTAACGAAGCAAATTTAACCTTTAGAATAGATCGCGATGCAATGGGTGATAATTTTGAGCCAAAACGAATTTATTTGTATGATGTTGATAATAAGCGACCTTTAATTGATTATTCTTCAGATTTTACTACCAATGCTGCAAAACCAAAATTTGGTAAAGTTGTTCATGGCGGTATTATAAAATTGGAAGATGAAAAAGGAGTAACTTACAAAATTAGATTAACTAACCATATAAACAATTTGTTGAAACATGCCGATTCTACCAATGTTAGATTAGGCTTGGTTGTGACCGAAGCAATTGGAAATGTTGGAAATTATAAACTAAAAAATCAGACAGCAACTGGTATTAAAGATGTGCCAATTGCCTCTGTAATGAATCCATTGGGAACAGTGTTGTATGGTAGCAAATCTTCTGTACCTTTGGATCAAAGATTGAAATTAGAAATTTACTATACCAAACCTGACTAAATAGTTAAACTTATGTGTGGAATTGTTGGATATATTGGAAAAAGAGACGCTTATTCAATTGTTATTAAGGGATTGAAGCGTTTAGAATACAGAGGTTATGACAGTGCCGGAATCATGCTGCATGATGGCAAAGACCTTAAAATTTCAAAAACAAAAGGAAAAGTAACAGACTTAGAAGAAGTTTCTTCAAAAGATAATAATTTTTTCGGTTCTATCGGGATGGGTCACACGCGTTGGGCTACTCACGGGGTGCCAAATGATGTAAATTCGCATCCGCATTTATCAAATTCGGGAAACATTGCGATTATTCACAATGGAATCATTGAAAATTATGAACCGTTAAAAAAAGAATTAATCAAAAGAGGATTTGTATTTCATTCGGATACAGATACAGAAGTTTTAGTTAATTTGATTGAAGACGTTCAGAAAAAAGAAAATTTAAAATTAGGAAAAGCCGTTCAAGTTGCTTTAAACCAAGTTGTTGGAGCATATGCAATTGCGGTTTTTGATAAAAATAAACCAGACGAAATTGTCGTAGCACGTTTAGGAAGTCCATTAGCGATTGGAATTGGCGATGGCGAATTTTTTGTTGCTTCAGATGCTTCACCATTTATCGAATATACTTCTAATGCTATTTATTTAGAGGACGAAGAAATGGCAATTGTTCGTTTGCACAAACCAATCAAAGTTCGTAAAATCAAAGATGATACCTTAGTTGATCCGTATGTTCAAGAATTAAAAATGAACTTGGAGCAAATTGAAAAAGGCGGTTATGATCATTTCATGCTTAAAGAAATCTATGAGCAACCAAGTGTTATAAAAGATACATACAGAGGAAGATTACTTTCCAATAAAGGAATCATTCAAATGGCCGGAATTGAAGATAATTTAGAAAAATTCCTCAATGCAGAGCGTATCATCATCGTAGCTTGTGGAACTTCATGGCATGCCGGATTAGTAGCAGAATACATTTTTGAAGAATTTGCAAGAATTCCTGTGGAAGTAGAATATGCTTCTGAATTTAGATACAGAAACCCAATTATCAATAAAAAAGATATTGTTGTCGCTATTTCTCAATCTGGTGAAACAGCCGATACGTTAGCTGCAATCAAATTAGCCAAAGAAAATGGTGCGTTTGTTTTTGGAGTTTGTAACGTAGTTGGATCATCCATTTCAAGAGAAACTGATGCGGGTGCTTACACACACGCCGGTCCTGAAATCGGAGTGGCTTCAACCAAAGCATTTACAACACAAATTACCGTTCTAACGCTGATTGCTTTACGTTTAGCAAAAGCAAAAGGGACAATGTCAAATTCAGACTATCACCGTTATTTATTAGAATTAGAAATGATTCCGGACAAAGTAGCAGAAGCTCTTGAAACCAATGACATTGCCAAAGAAATTGCAGGTATTTATAAAGATTCTCCAAATTGTTTATATTTAGGTAGAGGTTATAATTTCCCTGTAGCTTTAGAAGGTGCTTTGAAATTAAAAGAGATTTCCTACATTCATGCCGAAGGTTATCCTGCTGCAGAGATGAAACACGGACCAATCGCTTTAATTGATGAGTCGATGCCGGTTGTTGTAATTGCTCCAAAAATGGGTCATTATGATAAAGTAGTGAGTAACATCCAAGAGATTAAATCCAGAAGCGGAAAAATTATTGCGGTTGTAACCAAAGGTGATACGCAAGTGAAAGAATTAGCCGATCACGTGATCGAAATTCCTGAAACATCAGATGCCCTTTCACCATTATTAACAACCATTCCATTGCAATTACTTTCTTACCACATTGCAGTTATGAGAGGTTGTAATGTAGATCAGCCAAGAAATTTAGCCAAATCGGTTACAGTAGAATAAATCATTTTTACAATTATATTAGAAAGCGGACATATTTATGTTCGCTTTTTTTATTTTTAACTTTTTCTTACAAAGTTGCCAAATTGTTAACTAAAGCTTAAAAAATTATATGAACGCATAGTAAATTTTATCTATTTTATTAATTTTTTAAAAATAATTCAAAAAAATACACTGAGAATAATTTAAAAATGATAATATAAAATTATTAATTACGATAAATTTCTTCCAATTTTTTATTAATATCAAAAATATTTGTACTTTGGTAACGTAAACTAACAAAAACTCTAACTTTATGAAATTGAAATTAATTCTTCTCACATTGTTTTTTTGTAGCATTTCTTTTGCACAAACAACAATAACAGGAAAAGTGGTTGACAATACAAATCAGCCAATTCCCGGAGCAAACGTCAAAATTGTTGGCGAAGCTATAGGTACAACATCCGACTTTGACGGAAATTTTACCTTAACAACGCAAAAAAAGCCACCTTTTAAAATTGAAATTTCTTCCATTGGTTTTTCGTCCAAAACAGAAGAAATCAGATCAAACAACCAAAAAGTAAATGCTGTTTTGGCGGAGGAAGAAACAAGATTAGACGAAATTGTAATTTCTGCTTCAAGATCTCCTGAAAGGGTTAGAGAATCTCCTGTTACCATTGAAAGAATGAGCGTCAAAGACATCAAAAAATCTGCTTCAGTTTCTTTCTACGATGGTCTTGAGAACTTAAAAGAAGTACACATGAACACAAGTAGTATGTCTTTTAAATCAATTAACACAAGGGGTTTTGCAACAGTGGCGAATTCTCGTTTTATGCAATTAGTAGATGGAATGGATAATTCCTCCCCATTATTAAACTTCGTTTTAGGAAACTTAATTGGTGTTTCTGAAATTGATGTGGCTAGCGTTGAACTTCTACCGGGAGCATCTTCTGCTTTATATGGTGCAAATGCATTTAATGGTATTTTATTTATGACCAGCAAGAGTCCATTCACACACCAAGGAATAAGTGCGTATGCAAAAGTTGGACAAACAAGTCAACAAGCCGCAGGGAACAACCTTTATTATGATTATGGTGTTAGAGCTGCTAAAGCTTTCACGCCTCATTTTGCTGCCAAAGCCAACTTTACTTTCATGAGCGGAACAGATTGGTATGCCACTGACTACAGAGATAAAGATTTAGTAAATAAAATCGGTGCTGATAGAACAGATCCTAACTATAATGGTATAAACGTTTATGGAGACGTAGTTTCTACCAATATTAAAAGTGTTGCTTCTGCAATGTTAAATGCCGGAGCAATCACACCTGCACAATTTGCTGTTTTCAATGCTGTTTTACCTAATCAAAACGTTTCAAGAACAGGTTACAATGAGGTTGATATAACAGATAATAAAGTAAGAAATGCTAAAATTGATTTTTCTTTACACTTGAAACCATGGGCAACCGGTAGCACAGAGTGGGCAAAAGATATTGAGTTTATCTGGCAAAGTAAATTCGGATTTGGTAACACCGTTTACCAAGGAGCAAACAGATATTACCTTAACGGATTTGAAATGCAACAGCATAAGTTTGAGGTGATGGGTAAAAATTTCTTCGCAAGAGGATATGTAACGTCAGAAGATGGGGGTAATTCGTATGATATGGAATTTACCGCAGTAAACGTTAACAGAAAATGGAAACCGGATTCAACTTGGTTTGGTCAATATGCTGCAACCTATGTTCAATCAACTTTAGGAGGTGCCACACCGGCACAAGCACATAATTCCGCAAGAAATATTGCCGATACCGGAAGATTTTTACCGGGAACACCTGAATTTATAAATGCATTTAATGAGGTAATTGCCGATCCGGATGTTTTAACAGGATCTAAATTAGTAGATAATTCTAAAATTTATCATGCAGATGCCAATTATAACTTTAGAGATATTCTAAAATTTGCAGAAATTCAAGTTGGAGGTTCTTATAGAATCTATGATTTAAACTCATTTGGAAGAATTTATACAGACACACCTGAATTTGGAGGGATTGACTATGAAGAATATGGCGTTTATACGCAAATTCAAAAGAAATTTTTAGAAGATAAATTCAAGTTTACAGGTTCTGTTCGTTATGATAAGAGTCAAAATTTTGATGGAAATTATTCTCCAAGAGTTTCCTTAGTATTCTCTCCTGACGAAAGAAAAAACCACAATTTTAGAGCTTCATTCCAAACCGGTTTCCGTAATCCAACTACGCAAGATCAATACATTGGATTCAATGTAGGTAACGCTGTTTTGATTGGTTCTGCACCAGATAACTTAGATCGTTATAGTGAAACATTGCCGGTATCTACTGCAGAGGGACAATTTTTTGCAGGAGGAAATTCAGTGGTACTAACAGGACAAAATGCTTATTATAATTCTTATACTGCAACATCTGTACAAGCTTTTGCAGCATTGGCTGGATCAGATCCAGTAGCCGCTTCAGCTTTATTAAGAAGAACCAATGTAGATTTAGTTAAGCCTGAAACGGTAAAAGCATTTGAATTAGGATACAGAGGTCAATTCGAAAATTTCGCTTACGATATTAATGGTTACTATAATATTTACAATGATTTTATTGGAAATCTTAACGTAGTTGCTCCTTTATACGGAACAGCACAAGACTCTCCAAATCCAGGAGCAGGTCCAACTGATGCAGGTTTCCAAACACTTCATGCTATTCAAACCGGAAATATCAGAGCGTATCAGTTATATACAAATACAGATATTGAAATTAAATCTTTAGGATTTGGTTTAGGGCTTTCAACTAAAGTTTACAAAGATTTTGAATTAGGAGCAAATTATAATTATGCTGAATTTAGCTTTGACCAAGCACTAGACCCAAGTTTTGAAGCTGGTTTCAATACACCAAAACACAGAGTAAAAGGATCAATCAGTAATGACAAATTATTCAAAAACTTTGGATTTAATGTTAGTGCAAGATGGAACTCAGAATATTTATGGCAATCTACTTTTGTAGACGGTATGATTGAAGAAGCAACTGTTATCGATGCTCAAATTAACTATGCTATTCCAAAATTAAAAACAATTGTAAAAGTAGGAGCTACTAACCTTGGCGGACAAGAGTATATTCAAGTGTTAGGAGCAGGAGCAATCGGACAACAATTCTTTGTTGGATTAACCATTAATCAATAATCAACGAATTTAAAATTTATGAAAATGATAAAAAATAATAAATGGCTTTTATTGGTTGCATTAACCATGATGGCTTGTAGTGATGATGATGCAGTTGTTGTTAATGATACTGCTGATGGACAACCTTTAACGTCAGGGAGTGCAGATTTTTCTAATTATGTTGCTATAGGTGACTCTTTTGCGGCTGGTTTTTCAGACAATGCGTTGTTTGAAGAAGGACAAAAATTTTCCTATCCAAATATATTAGCAAGCCAGTTTTCATTAGTTGGCGGAAGTGAATTTAAAATTCCTTTTATGGTTGGTAATGTTGGTGGTTTCTCCAATGGAGGAGTGCAGGTGCCCGGATATGGAGTAAGACTATATCTTGATACAGCAAATCCAAATGGTCCAACGCCAACATCAGTTTCAGGTGTTGCTGGCACAGAAATTTCTGCAACAATTCCGGGATCTTACAATAATTTTGGAATTCCAGGTGCAAAAAGTTTTCATTTAACTTTTCCCGGTTATGGAAGTTCAGCAGGAAACCCTTATTTCGCTAGAATGGCGTCCAGTCCATCTACAACTGTTTTACAAGATGCATTGGCACAAAACCCAAGCTTTTTTTCACTTTGGATTGGTGGTAATGATGAATTAGGATATGCAACTGCAGGAGGTGATGCAAGTCTTAATCCATTAACACCACAAGCTGTATTCGATGCAACATATAATCAATTGATGGCAGAATTAACCGCTGGTGGAAGAAAAGGTGTTATTGCAAATTTACCACCTGTGACTACTTTACCTCATTTTTATGTAATAAAATACAATCAGTTAACTCAAGCTAATTTAACTGTTGGTGGGAATAGTATAGTTCCTCTTTTAAATGCACAATTATATGGTCCATTGAAAAATGCTCTTGCTTTTTTAGGGCAAGGTGATAGAATTAACCTTCTTTCAACCACTGATAATAACCCGATGTTAATGAGAGATGAAACTTTAGCTGATTTATCTGCTCAGTTAACAGCAGTTCTTATAGGAGGTGGTCTTGATGTTCCAACTGCAACTGCTTTTGGTCAAGTTTTTGGTCAAGCTAGACAAACGTTACCAACAGATTTAATTTGTTTAAGTGCAAGTTCTAGAATTGGTCAAAGCCCTAACGTTCCTCAAGATGGTGTGTCATCACCATCTCCAACGTTAGGTCAATTAGGAATTACATTTCCTTTGCCAGATAGATATGTATTAATTCCAACCGAAGTAGCAGAAATTGTTGCTGCAACCGAAGGTTATAATACAACAATCGAAAATGCTAAAAACACCTATGATGTTGCATTTGTTGACGCAAAAGCAATCATGACACAATTAAGTTCTCCAGCAGGTATAACAGCTAATAATTTTACTTTAACTTCTAATTTTGTAACTGGCGGTGCGTTTTCTTTAGATGGTATTCATCCAAGCCCAAGAGGTTATGCTTTAATCGCAAATAAGTTTTTAGAAGCAATTAATGCAAAATATGGTTCAAATTTCAAAGGAGTTAATTTGGGGAATTATAGAATATTATATCCTCAAAATCCGGATAATTTCTAATAAATAAAAGAATAGACATTAAAACCACCTCTAACCCAGGTGGTTTTTTTATTTTACTACACTATTTTTATCGCTAAGTACTCTGTGTTTAGAATACTTCAAAAAAACCTAAAAAAAACATCCGTTTACTATTGATTTTATATTTTTAAAAATTATCTTTGCACTCTGAAAAAAGACGTGTTTAAAATAAACATAAATAGCTATTAAATAAATACATAAGCAATGTCAAAAGTAATAGGAAAAGTTGCCCAAATCATCGGACCGGTTGTAGACGTAGTGTTCGATTCTAAAGTTGCCGATTTACCAAAAATTTATGATTCGTTAGAAATCATTAAAAAAGATGGTTCAAAATTAGTATTAGAAGTACAGTCGCACATTGGTGAAGACACCGTAAGAACAATCTCTATGGACTCTACAGACGGATTAAGCCGTGGTACAGAAGTAGAAGGAACTGGTGCTCCAATTCAAATGCCAATCGGTGCAGATATCTACGGAAGACTTTTCAACGTAATTGGTGATGCAATCGACGGATTAGGCGATTTACCAAAAGCAGGTGCAGACGGAATTTCTATCCACAGACCAGCTCCAAAATTTGACCAATTATCAACTTCTACAGAAGTTTTATTCACAGGTATCAAAGTAATCGACCTTATCGAGCCTTATGCAAAAGGAGGAAAGATCGGTTTGTTCGGTGGTGCCGGTGTAGGTAAAACGGTATTGATTCAGGAGTTAATCAACAATATTGCAAAAGGTCACGGTGGTCTTTCTGTATTCGCAGGAGTAGGGGAAAGAACACGTGAAGGAAATGACTTACTTCGTGAGATGTTAGAGTCAGGAATTATTAAATACGGAGAAGAATTCATGCACTCTATGGAAAATGGAGGATGGGATTTATCCAAAGTGGACAAATTAGGTATGAGAGAGTCTAAAGCTACTTTCGTATTCGGGCAGATGAACGAACCACCGGGAGCTCGTGCTCGTGTGGCGTTATCAGGACTTTCTATCGCAGAATATTTCCGTGATGGTGCAGGTTCAGATCAAGGAAAAGACGTACTTTTCTTCGTAGACAACATCTTCCGTTTCACCCAAGCAGGTTCTGAGGTTTCGGCTCTTTTAGGTCGTATGCCATCTGCGGTAGGTTACCAACCAACTTTAGCAACAGAAATGGGTGCGATGCAAGAGCGTATCACCTCAACAAATAAAGGTTCTATTACATCTGTACAAGCGGTTTACGTTCCTGCGGATGACTTAACTGACCCGGCTCCGGCAACAACTTTTGCTCACTTAGATGCAACAACCGTATTGTCGCGTAAAATTGCCGAGTTAGGTATTTATCCTGCGGTAGATCCATTGGATTCTACGTCAAGAATTTTAACAGCTCAAATTTTAGGTGATGAACATTATGATTGTGCTCAAAGAGTAAAAGAAATTCTTCAAAAATACAAACAACTTCAAGATATCATCGCGATTCTTGGTATGGAAGAATTATCTGAAGAAGATAAATTATCTGTATCACGTGCTCGTCGTGTGCAACGTTTCTTGTCTCAACCATTCCACGTGGCAGAGCAATTTACAGGTATCCCAGGCGTTTTAGTAGATATTAAAGACACCATCAAAGGATTCAACATGATTATGGATGGTGAATTAGATCATCTTCCTGAGGCTGCTTTCAACTTGAAAGGAACCATCGAAGATGCTATTGAAGCCGGACAAAAAATGTTAGCAGAAGCATAAAAATAAGCTGGAAGACGGAAGCTGGAAGCTAGAAGTAATTTTCTTCATCTTCCATCTTCCATCTTCCATCTTCTAACTCAAAAAATTATGATTTTAGAAATAGTATCCCCGGAAGCCACTTTGTTTCAAGGCGAAATCACCTCAATCACCCTACCAGGCGTTGACGGTTCGTTTCAAATTCTAAATAATCACGCACCCATCGTTTCTATTTTAAACCAAGGAACTATCAAAATTGTAGCTCCAAGTTTCAAAATTAGTAAAGACGTAGCCGGAAAGTTTACCAAACTAAACGAACAAACCTACACGTTAGAAATCAATTCGGGAACAATCGAAATGAAAGACAACAAAGTAATCGTTTTAGCCGACTAAGCTTTTTCAATTAGAAATAAAATTACCCTTGCTGAAAAGTGAGGGTTTTTTGTTTAAACTTGTAATATGATTTTGAAGAGTAAAATATATTTTCTTGTTGGTTTTTTATTTATAATTTCTTGTTTTTTATCGGGCTGTAAATCCATGGATTCAGAAGATATTTATAAAAGCTGTGTTATTGACAGAACTCAACAAAAATTAATCGAAGGTTACGGAGTTAAAAAAGATATTTTTAAATTACTTGAAGAAGCAGAATTATCTTTAGTAGAAAGTAAAGTAATTCAGAACACAAGTAAAGAAAGTTATCTTAAATTAATGGAGTTGACTTTTAATAATGAAGAAATTTCAAAAAAAATAACCGCAAGTATCAAGACGAATGTTGGCGGTAATTTTTTTGATTTACTTTCTCTAACTACATTAGATTTTTATTCTTATTGCCCAGAAGAAGTTTATAGTAAGGAAGCTGATGATGTGAATAAGACAATCTTAAGAGGACGATTTACTATATATGCAAATCTAATGGCAGATGGTTATAAAAATGAAATAAGGATTGCCTCTTTAATAAATGAATCTGAAAAGTTTTCTGAAACAGAACGACTTGTTATTCTTCACTTAATTTTGATGAATGTACCTAATTAATAACAAAAAAACCATCTCTTTCGAAATGGGTTTCCATTTAATAAGCCTGAATTAATACTTCAGCCGGAATATTTAATTTTTCTTTTAATCTACGAATCATCGCTAAGCTTAACTTTCTTTTGCCGGAAAGAATTTCAGATTTACGCGAACGAGCTCCTAAGATTTTAGATAATTCTGTTTCAGAAATGTTCATCTGATCCATTCTGAATCTTATTGCTTCTAGCGGACTTGGCTGAGGCATCGGATGAAATTCATTCTCATATTCTTTAATTAGAATAGAGAGAATCTCTAACTCATCAGAATCTTTAGTGTCGGGCTTTACATCCTTTTGCAACAGTTCATAAACTCGCTGTAGCGATGCATCATACTGTTGCTCATTTTTTATAGGTCTTAACATAACTTACTTTTTTAGCATCAATTTTATCATATTCCGTATGCGTTCCAAACCAAACTATAAAAACAATTTTTAAACGATATTCAACATCAACAATCAATCGATATGTGTTTCCGTGAATATTAAAAACTACTCTTTTGTCTGTTAATACAGAAGCATTTCTATACTGAGCTTTCATTTGATTTGGATTATTCCATTCTGCAGTACTTACCTCTTCATACCAAGATAACAAAGGTTGTTCTGCTTGAGAAAATTCTTGAAAATACTCTTTTAATGTTCTTACGGCTATTACTCGCATTCACAAATATACAAAAAGTTACCAATTTGGTTACGATTTTATAAAAATTTTAGATCAACTTTATAAAATCAAAAAACCCATCTCTTTCGAAATGGGTTTTATATTTTGAAGTAAATTCTAAATTATGCTTCAAAAGGAATAACAGATACAAATGATTTGTTATCACCTTTTTTCTGAAACTTAACAACTCCGTCAACTCTTGCATGTAAAGTGTGATCTTTACTAATGTAAACGTTTTCTCCCGGATTATGTTTAGAACCTCTTTGTCTTACTATGATATTTCCTGCAATAGCTGCTTGACCACCATAAATCTTAACACCTAAACGTTTCGATTCTGATTCTCTACCATTCTTGGAACTACCGACACCTTTCTTGTGAGCCATGATGTTAGGGTTTTATAAGTTAATATTAAAATTAAACAGCTTTACCGCCATTTAATTCATCTTGTAATTTTTTTAATTCATCCATTTTGCCATCAGCAGCTAATTGTGCTTGTTGAGCCCAAGTAGTTGGATCTAAATGTGATACTTTAGCGTCAGATGCTTCTAAAATAGTTTTAACATCATCAGCACTAGTTTTTGCTAATTTAGCATAAGTAGTTATTCCGGCAGCAACTAATACTTCAGCAGCAACTGGTCCAACTCCTTCAATAAGCGTTAAATCATCAGCTGATTTAGTTGCTTTTGGAGCTTTAGGACTTTCAGATTTTGCAGCCGTTTTCTTTGTTCCGGAAGCTAAAATACCTTCTACAACAATTTGCGTAAATGACTGTCTGTGTCCGTTTTTCTTTTTGTAACCTTTTCTTCTTTTCTTTTTGAAAACGATTACTTTATCACCTTTTAAGTGTTGTAACACTTTGGCTTCTACTGAAGCTCCTTCTATAGCGGGGGCGCCTATAGTAACTGTTCCATTATCGTCTAACAACATCACTTTATCGAAAGAAACTTTGCTTCCTTCTTCAGATGCTAAACGGTGAACAAATACTTTTTGGTCTTTGCTTACTTTAAATTGTTGCCCTGCTATCTCTACGATTGCGTACATAACAATGTGTTTTTAATTAATTTTTAAGTTTGCAAATATACAACTTATTATGAATCACAC
This sequence comes from Flavobacterium azooxidireducens, assembly GCF_023195775.1. Lineage (NCBI taxonomy): Bacteria > Pseudomonadati > Bacteroidota > Flavobacteriia > Flavobacteriales > Flavobacteriaceae > Flavobacterium > Flavobacterium azooxidireducens. Next base: position 1,145,146 of record NZ_CP096205.1, on the reverse strand, counting down.
AACTTAAACTTCAAAATATATTTCAACCAAAAAAAATATCTTCCCTCCAACTGATTTTTTTGATAAAAATTAAAAAAAACTGTAACAAAATCCCGAAATTGCATACTTATTTAAAAGCAAAAAAATAAATAACTAATTTTATGAAAAAATCTTTAATGGCTTTAAGTTCAGTTCTTATGCTTGGAGGTACAGTTTCTGCTCAAAAAGTAGAGTTCGAACATTACACGCTAAATAACGGTATGCATGTGATTTTACACCAAGACAATTCGGCTCCGGTGGTTATTACATCTGTAATGTATCACGTAGGTGCAAAAGATGAGAATCCTGAAAGAACAGGTTTTGCTCACTTTTTTGAGCACCTTTTGTTTGAAGGAACACAAAACATTGGACGTGGAGAATGGTTTAAAATTGTGACCGGAAACGGAGGAACAAACAACGCTAACACTTCTGACGACAGAACATATTATTATGAAATCTTCCCGTCAAACAACTTAGAATTAGGTTTATGGATGGAATCGGAACGTTTATTACACCCTGTTATTAACCAAATAGGTGTGGACACGCAAAACGAAGTAGTGAAAGAAGAAAAACGTCTTCGTGTTGATAATCAACCTTACGGAAATTTAATTTCTGAAGTAAAAAAGAATATGTTCGTGAAACATCCTTACCGTTGGGCAACAATTGGTTCGATGGAACATCTAGATGCTGCTACTTTAGAAGAATTTCAAGCTTTCAACAAAAAATATTATGTACCAAACAACGCTACTTTGGTTGTTGCCGGACAATTTGATCCTGCTCAAGCAAGAGCTTGGATTGACAAATATTTTGGTTCAATTCCAAAAGGTGCTCCTGTAACTAGAGAAAAAGTAGAAGAAGCTCCTATTACGCAAACTATCAAAGCTCGTTTTGAAGACCCGAACATTCAAATTCCAATGGTTGTTGCTTCTTACAGAACTCCATCAATGAAAACAAGAGATGCTCGCGTTTTGGATATGATTTCAACACTTTTATCAGACGGAAAATCTTCTCGTTTATACAAAAAATTAGTTGACGACAAAAAAATGGCTCTTCAAGTAGGTGCATTCAATTTTAGTCAAGAAGATTATGGTTTGTATATTTTATACGGATTGCCAATGGGTGGAAGTACTCCTGAAAATTTAATGACAGAAATTGACCAAGAAATCGTAAAACTTCAAACCGATTTAATTTCTGAAAAAGAATTCCAAAAATTACAAAACATTTACGAAAATCAATACGTAAACAGCAATGCTTCTGTAGAAGGAATTGCAGGTAATTTAGCTACTTTTCACATGTTATATGGTGATGTAAATTTAATTAATACTGAAATTGACATCTACCGTTCTATTACAAGAGAGGAAATTAGAGAAGCTGCAAAAAAATTCCTAAATCCAAACCAACGTTTACTATTAGATTACGCTCCTAAATCAGATAAAGCTCAAAATTAAGATATCAATCATGAAAAAAATAGTCATTATAGCAACGAGCTTGTTTATTTCACTTTCTATGCAAGCACAAGACAGACCTCAACCAAAACCGGGACCGGCTCCCAAAATAAATATTGGTAAACCACAAACGTTCGAATTGAAAAACGGATTAAAAGTGTTAGTGGTTGAAAACGATAAACTTCCAAGAGTTTCATACAATCTAACGATCGACAATGCTCCTTATGCAGAAGGTGCAAAAAAAGGTGTTGCAGATTTAACGAGTAGCTTGATAGGAAACGGAACAAAAACCATTTCTAAAGATGCTTTTAACGAAGAAATTGATTTCTTAGGAGCAAGCATTAATTTTGGATCAAATGGTGCTTATGCAAGTGGTCTTTCAAAATATTCAACAAGAATCATGGAATTAATGGCCGATGGAGCTTTAAATCCTGTATTTACACAAGAAGAGTTTGACAAAGAAAAAGCAAAACTTATTGAAGGATTAAAAGCAGAAGAAAAAAGTGTTCCATCAATTGCAAACCGTGTTCAAAAAGTGTTAGCCTATGGAAAAAACCATCCAAATGGAGAATATTTAAGTGAAGAAACGATTAACAAAGTTACTTTAGAAGATGTTAATCAAAATTATACAACTTACTTTAATCCGCAAAATGCTTATTTAGTAATTGTGGGTGATGTAAAATTTGCAGAAGTAAAAGCAAACGTTGAAAAATTATTTGGTACTTGGAAGAAAGGAGTTGCTCCACAGGTTTCTTATTCTGCCCCAAAAGATGTTCAATACACACAAATTAACTTTGTAGATGCTCCAAATGCGGTGCAATCTGAAATCGCTGCGGTTCATATTACAAACTTAAAAATGACTGACAAAGATTATTTTGCTGCTTTGGTTGCAAATCAAATCTTAGGAGGTGATTTTAATAGTTATTTAAATATGAATTTGAGAGAAGCTCACGGTTGGACGTATGGTGCTCGTTCAGGTTTAAGAGGAAACAAATACACGTCAAACTTCAGTGCTTCTACACAAGTTAGAAATGCAGTAACAGATAGTGCTGTAGTTGAAATTTTGAAAGAAATCAAACGTATCAGAACAGAAAAAGTATCTGATGAAACGTTGAAAAACGTAAAAGCAGGTTACATCGGTAAATTCGTAATGGACATTGAAAAACCGGCTACTGTAGCTCGTTATGCATTACAAACAAAAACACAAGGCTTACCGGCAGATTTCTATGAAAACTACATCAAAAACATCAATGCAGTTACGGCTGATGATGTATTGAGAGTTTCTAAAAAATACTTCTTAGCTGATAATCTAAGAATTGTTATTGTAAGTAAAGCAGGTGATGTTTTACCTGGCTTAGAAAAATTAAACATTCCAATCTTCTATTTCGACAAATACGGAAACAAAGTTGAAAAACCGGAAGAAAAAAAGGTAAGTGCTGATGTTACTGCTAAGTCTGTTTTAGAGAAATATATTGCTGCCATTGGAGGCAAAAAAGCTGTTTCTGATGTAAAAACACTTTCTGTTAAAGGTGCTGGTGCTTTTCAAGGAATGACCGTTGAGTATACTAAAAAGAGCTCTAATACGAATAAGATAAACGAAACGTTAAGCATGATGGGACAATCTATGTCTAAAGTTTTTAACGGCACTAAAGGATATCAAGCTGGAGGAGGTCAAAAAATGGATTTCTCTGAAGAAGAAAACAAACAAATGAAATTCCATTCTAATCCAATTCCTGAATTAAGTATGTTGGAAAAAACAGACATCAAACTTAATGGCATTGAAAATATTAATGGAAAGGATGCTTATGTAATTCAAGATGGAGAGAGTAAATTCTGTTATGATGTAGAATCAGGTTTAAAAGTAGCCGAAATTAGTACAGTTGAGGCTCAAGGACAAAAAATGACAATCAATCAACCTTTTAGTGATTATAAAGAAATCAAAGGTGTTAAGTTTCCTCACAAAACAGCAATTAATATTGGTGTTGAAATCGAACTTATTATGAGTGAAATCAAAGTTAACGAAGGTGTTAGCGAAGCTGATTTTCAATAATCAGAAAAACAAATAATTCTTGAAAGAGACTGTCAGCAATGGCAGTCTTTTTTTTTAACTACAAAGTTTTTTGCCACAAAGAAAGTAAGGCACAAAGAAATCATCTTAAAAAACTTTGTAACTTAATGATAAATAAAAACCTTAGAACCTTTATGTCTTAGTGGCAAAAAAAGAAAAAATCACTTCTTAGCCGAAAGATAAACCCCTAACATAATAATTGCAGCACCTAAAAACTGAATCGAGGTCAAACTTTCATTATCAACCAAACCCCACATAAAGGCAACAACCGGAATTAAATAAGTAACCGATGAAGCAAAAACAGGTGACGATATTTTGATTAACTTATAAAACAAAATATTCGCCAAAGCAGTACCAACCACACCTAAAATAACTATATAACCAATCACACTTTGAGTTTCCTGAACTTGAACTGCTTCAAAAAAGCCGGAGAAATACAAAACAATAGAAGCCGGAATCAACATCACAATAAAATTCCCGGTGGTTATGCTTAACGGATTTAGATCGGATAAATACATTTTTATAAAATTCACATTCATCGCATAACAAATAGAAGCGATAACCAATAAGATAGCATAATTATAATTCTGCTCCGGATGATTCGCAGCACCATTCAAAATCAACAAAGCACTACCAATCAAGCCAATAAAAACGCCATAAATCTGTCTGCGTTGAAAATCTATTTTAAACAATAAAATACCTAACAATAATGTATTTAGCGGAGTGAGCGAATTCAAAATAGCACTCACCGAACTACTAATCTCTGTTTGAGCATATGAAAAAAGATAAACTGGGATAAATGTGCCAAAACAAGCCGTTAAAGCTAAATATTTCCAATGGCGAAGCTGAATTTGCTTAATACTATTAAAACCAATAATCAACAAAAACAAACCTGCAAAAACCATTCGTAGCGAACCCAGTTGAAAGGGTGTTAACCCAACCAAACCTCTTTTAATCAAAATAAAGGAACTCCCCCAAACGAGAGCTAAAATCACTAAATAAACGAATCGTAACTTCTTATTTTCCATGGATAATTTTTCGCGTCACAAAACTCCGTTAATTTTGGCAAATAAAAAGCGAAAAAAATGTTATTTTTGTAATGCAGTATAAATAAAATTTATATCACTCATTTTAAACAATATAACTATGAAATTCACGCAAACAATCGCAGCCATCGCTTTAACCACATTAATGATGGTAAGTTGCAAAAAAGAAGCAACAGAAAACACCGAAAATGCAACTGCAACTACTGAACACACACAAGATCAGCCGGCTCAATTGGCAACAGCTTCGTTCACAGTAGAAGGCATGCATTGCGAAGTGGGATGTGCCGGACATTTAGAAAAAAAATTGGCCAAATTAGATGGCGTTCAAAAAGCAGAAATTGATTTTGAAGCTAAAAAAGCAACTATTGAATATGATACCAATGTGCTTTCACCGGAAATTTTGGTTCAAACGGTAGAAAATGCAGCCGACGGAAAAACCTATAAAGTGTCTGATGTGGTAAACACTGCCGACAAAGCCATGTTTTTTAACAAAGACAAAAAGAAAAAGAAAGCTAAAAAAGAAGAAGAGAAAAAAGCTGCCGCTGCTTCCGAAGAAAAAAAATCATGTTCATCCGGAGAGAAAAAAGCGTGTTGTGCTAGTAAAAAAGCAGAAACGCTTTAGTTCACTAATCATAATCATTACGTCATAAACCTTTGTCAAAGTTCAAAACTTTGACAAAGGTTTTTTTCTTTCCCAAAATCCACCCACTTCAACTCCGAAAACACTCAATTGTTGCCAAAAAATAATTTAACAAGAATAAGCTTCCTAATGCCAATTTTTCAACTTTCCTCTCTCAAGCCTTGATTTTACTGATAAAAATGATTTTTTTACAATTTTTAAAAAAATAATTTTAAAGTAAATCAATCTAAGAATGCTATATATTTTTATAGCTATACATTTACATTCAACTGTCCCAAATAAACAACAGTTCGCCCCCAATTTATGCATAAACTATTACTATTGGCAACTTCGGTTGCCCTAACTTGTCTTGTTACCCAAGCAAACGCACAAGCTCCCGTATTGGGAACTTCTTCCTCTTTTGCACTCTTTTCTACCAATGGTGCTGTGAGCAACACAGGACTTTCGCACCTCACAGGAAATGTAGGTACAAACAACGGACCGAACAACAATTTCGGAAACGTAGATGGTGTGATGCACAACGCAAATGGCTCAACAGCCGCTGCAGCTACCGCATTAACGATTGCCTATAATCAATTAGATGCTGCAATTCCAGACTTTTTCCCATCCTCATTATTAGGAAATGGAGAAACATTGGAAGTCGGAACCTACTTTATCGGCGAAAGTGCTTCACTAAACAACACCCTAACCCTAGACGCAGAAGGTGATGAAAACGCCGTATTTATTTTTCAAATACAAGGATCATTCTCATCCGCTGCAGGATCACAAGTCATTTTAACCAACGGAGCACTTGCCTGCAACGTATTCTGGAAAATAGAAGGTCTTGTAGATCTTGCCACTAACACCGTAATGAAAGGAACAATTGTTGCCAACAACGCCGCAATCATTCTTAACAGCGGAGTTTCCTTAGAAGGTCGTGCACTTTCTACCACCGGAGCCGTAACGGTATCGGGCGTAACAGTAAGAATGCCGTTAGGTTGCGGAACTCCCGAACTAACAGGTCCGCTTGCACCACCTTTAAACACTGTAGTTTGCTACACTGTTTTTTCAGGTAATGGCGAAGTAACCAATACCGGAATATCATTCGTAACCGGAGATATCGGAACCAATGTTGGATTAACAACCGGGTTTCAAGCCGAAAACGTAACCGGAACCATTCACCCAAACCCTGATGTATCAACGGCACAATGTGCTGCCGATCTAAACGTGGTTTACTCCTACCTAAACACCCTTCCGGTAGACATTCAATTGCTTTATCCTGCTGCTTTTGGCAACGACCTTGTGCTAACACCACATACCTATTTAATGAATGCCGCAACTGTGTTAACCGGAAAAGTAACCCTAAACGCACAAGACAATCCAGATGCAGTTTTTGTCATTAAAATCGTAGGAGCATTATCTACCTCAACCTATGCCACCATCGAATTAATAAACGGAGCACAAGCCAAAAACGTTTTCTGGAAAGTAGACGGAGCCATCAACTTAAATGATTATTCGGACTTTAAAGGAACAGTAATTGGCAACAACGGAGCCGTTATCCTTAATTTAGGCGTAGCCATCGAAGGCCGTGTGTTGAGCACCAGTGGCGGAATTACCACCTTTGGAATCAATGCCGTAATGACACCGGGTTGCGAATCGTTATCTACACCTTCCAATGAAGTGGCAAACAACACAGCCAAATTCTACCCAAACCCGTTCTCATCTACATTAACAATAGACTTAGCAGGAATAGAGTCAAGTTCTTCTGAACTTACTATCTATAACACCTTAGGAGCATTGGTTTATAAAACTGAATTAACACAAAATACTACTGAATTATCCTTGAACCTTCCAACCGGAATTTACTACTACAGAGTAGCCACTTCCAACGGAACCGTTCAAACCGGTAAATTGGTTTCTAAACAATAAAAGGTTATTTGTTACGGAAAGCCCTGCCATTTGGCGGGTTTTTTTGGTTTGGCATGAGCATAGTAGAATAAATAAACATAGATAATCTTTGCTATTTAAAGCTATATCACACTTTATGAAATATATTAAGGAGTAGTTGAAATGTTAAAGTTTTTTGTATTTTAGTGGGATAATAATAACACGATTACAATTGAGTATATCAGTGCCAATTGGGTAGATGTGCTGAAAGAAATATATAAAAACTGAGTATATAAATAACTTAGCTACAATTATTACCAAAACACGATGAAAAAATATGCAATTCTATTAGTAATGCTTTCGCTTATTTCAAGTGCAAAAACGAAAGATACAATTTACTATACACCAAGAGAGACTAAAATACAAAGTAATATCATTTTACCAGAAAAGTTAAAAATAGAACAAGTTTCAAACAAATCTGATAGTTTATTTGATAAAAGTTTACCTTGGATTAGTGCTCTTTTTATCGGAATAATTTCAGCTATTATAAACTTTTATATAGCTCATAAATTAAGGAAATCTAATGAAAGAAATCTTGAAAGACAGCTTGCTAGTAATGAAAGGAATTTTCAACTACAGATTGAAGCTAGTAAAGAAATTAAGATTTTAGAAATTAGGTCAAACATTGGAACTAAAAACCGACAAGATTGGTTAAATGATTTAACACAAACTCTATCAGAATATTTGTCTTCAGTTTCATTAATTGTTCCAAAATTAGAAATAGAAGAATTGAAGCCTCTTATTTACAGAGCATCATTGTCTAAAGCCAAATTAGAATTATTACTTTCTCAAGAAAAGGCTGAGCAAAAAAGACTTTTTGATAGTATTCAAAAAATATATAATATTTGCGTAGAAAGAGAAACAATAGAAAATCATACTTCTCAATTAGTTAAGGCAAGAACTGAAGTTATCGAGTCGGCAAGAGAATTATTTAAATTTCATTGGTCTAAAATTAAAAATCCATAGTAATAACTTTAACAAATAGCAGTTTTGCCACCCGCTAGTGCGAGCGTCACGCTCATACACACAAACAACATCAACTATTTTTCTATTTTTGAGAAGATATTGTTAAAAAGAATTAAATTGAGGGTACGAGCGTCTCCCACCCTCGTAGCAAAAAAAATTATTTCCCCTGAAAACAAACCTCCAACATCTGATACAAATCAGGATGTTTCTTTTTCATTTGCTCGGGTCTTTCAAAAAAGTATTCGGCAGCCACGGCTAGAAATTCGGCTTGGTTGGTGCCACCATAGTGTCTAATGTCGGATTCATTGTTGTTGATTTCTTCCATTTTTTCATGAATGATTTTTAACCACGGAATGACATATGCTTTTTGCATCAGCACTTCCGGAATTCCATCTGTACTGCCGTCTAATTTATCAATCAAATGCACAAATTCGTGAATACCTGTATTGTGTTTTGGCGAATGCGGCGAAAAACCTTCGTGCAAGGCTTTTCGGGAGAGAATCATCTGGTTTTCAAAACGTCCGGTGCCAACCAAACCGCCAATTTTACGGTCTTTATCGTTTTGAGCAAAGCCTAAATCTTCATTAAAATGATCGGGATAGACCAAGACCGTGCTTAAATTTCGGTAATGCCATTCGGGGAAATTAAAAACCGGAATCACGGCACTGGAAGCAATATATACTTTATCTAAATCATTCAATTCAAAACCAACGCTTTCTAAGTGTACTTCGCTTAAAAATGTCATCATTCGGTTTTGAAAACGCGGTTTTTCCTTTGGCGATAAGTCGTCGTAGAATGCCACATGCTTCAAAAGTAAATTATGCCACTTAGGTGGAAATTTTTCTACTTTCTTTTTTTGATTTGAGTTAATCGCATAAATAGCAAAACCAATTAAAAGTAAAAATACAAAGGCGGTTGTCATAAACGGATGATCTTATTTAAAGTGAGAAAGTATTCCTTTAAAAACACAAGTAAACAGCGTTTGAATAAATATAGTAAGTTTATTTGAATGGTGGTTTGGTTTGATTTTGAAGAATAGTAAATAGACACATCAATTGCACATTACTTCTTCCACCGCATCGTCTCCATCAACGTTTGCATATCATCCTTAATATAACTCGCTGCTGGCATAATCGAGTCAAAATTGGGTTTTGCATAAAAATATACTGAGCCAGTCACAAAATGTTGGATACTGTCGGTTAAGTAAAATTGGGTGTTGGTCGCGGCATTTCCGCCCACTTGATAAAACATGCCGTAGACTTTGTCTTTCGTGTTGATAAAAGGCGTTTCTACAATATCATCGGCTTTGATTACGTGTTCGTAGGTAAGTTTTTGAGCGTCTTTCAATAAAGCATCAATGTTGTTCTCTACTTTTCGATACGTTAAATAAACCGTGGCTTTCATTTTAGGATACTGAATTGTGACATCGCAATTGTCTTTCACATTTACTTTAGTGTCTGTGTTATGATCAAAGTTAAAGTCACACGGACTATCAAATTGCATGTAATTGGCCATTTCATAATCCAATCGCAATTGAGCCGTTGGTTTAGGCAAAACGTCTTCTTTGCATCCTATCAATAAACAAAAGGCAAATAGTAATCCGAAATATACAATCGATTTATGCATCTAAGGTAACTTTAATTTGTTTTACTCGTTTTTTGTCAACCGATTCAATGGTGAACAAACATTTATCAAAAAAGATTTTTTGTCCTTTTTTGGGAAACGTTCCGATGATTTCTAAAATAAATCCGGCTAAGGTTTCGGCTTCGCCTTTTTTATCTTCAAACAAATCTTCGTCAACGTCCACAATTCTGTAAAAATCTTTGAGGTTTATTTTGCCTTCAAAAAGAAAATTCTTGTCGTCAATTTGCGAGTAATTGATATTTTCATCATCAAATTCATCACTAATATCGCCCACAATTTCTTCGATAATATCTTCTAAGGTTATCACTCCGGATGTTCCTCCGTATTCATCGACCACAATCGCCAAGTGATTTTTCATACCTTGAAAATCTTTCAGCAAGTTGTCTAACTTTTTGTTTTCGGGCACAAAAAATGGTTCTCTGAGCAAGGTTATCCAATTAAAATCGGTTTTGTCAATGTGTGGCAACAAATCTTTTACATACAGAACGCCTTCCACCTGATCTATATTGTCTCGATACACCGGAATTCTGGAATAACCTTTGTCCAAAATTTTAGGTAAAATTTCTTTAAAGGATTCATCAATTTCCAAAGCAAATACATCAATTCGAGGACTCATAACCTGACTCGTATCTGTATTTCCAAATGAAACAATGCCTTCCAGAATTTTTTGCTCTTCGTCGGTTGTATCATCCGAAGACGTTAATTCCAATGCCTGCGACAATTGATTTACGGAAATATTTGATTTTTGTTTGCCTAATTTATTTTCAAAATAAATGGTCACGGCACGCATGGGCATGTTGATTGGCGACAAAATCACGTTTAGTATATGAATCGGCCGTACCACCATTTTGGCAAATTTAATATTGTTGCGGTTGGCATATACTTTCGGTAAAATTTCGCCGAAAAGTAAGATTAAGAAGGTGACAACACCAACTTCAATAGTAAACTGCAACCAATCGGGATAAATAGTTCCCAACAAATCATTTTTAACAAATGAAAATATAATTACGATACCTATATTAATAAAATTGTTGACTATCAGTAAGGTAGCCAACAATTTTTTAGGTCGTTTTAATAAATTGGAAATTAAGTTTCCTTTCGTTTCATTTTGCTCAATGGCTTCCTCAATATTTTTCTGAGAAAGCGAAAAGAGAGCCACTTCGGCACCCGAAACCATGGCTGAAAAAAACAACAAGACAATAATGCCAAGCACTCCAAAGAGTAAACTTGTGTTTATTAATTCCAGAAAACTCGCGGGGTCTGCGTCCAAATGTTTAAAAATTGGTTATACATTAATAGGCTTGGTCATCATTATCTGAATTTCTTCCGCCTTGGCTGTCAAAATTAGTGTTTTTATTTGAATCCTGATTTTGTTTATGAAGTTCCGTTTCCTTTTTTGTAGTTAAAAAAGTAAACTCAGTCACTTGAATTTCAGTTGTATATTTGGTCTGGCCATCTTCTGCCTGCCATTGTCTAGACTTAATTCTTCCCTCTACATAAATTTTATCGCCTTTAGAAAGGTATTTTTCGCAAATTTCGGCGGCTTTGTTTCGAACTACCAAATTATGCCATTCTGTAGAAGTTAGTTTTTCGTTAGTCGTTTTGTTAATATAGACTTCGTTTGTTGCTAACGGAAATCTACCAATACAATTACCACCATCAAAATAGTGCATTTTTACGTCGTCTCCTAAGTGACCTATTAACATCACTTTATTTAAAGTTCCATTCATAATATTATTTAAGTTGATTATTTGGATTATATCAAAGTTACAAATTTAATAACAGTTTAGAAATTCTTTTCAATAAAATTAAAAATTACAATTGGAAATGGAAATTTTTTTACTGCTTCTTTTGAAATTCCTTTTTCAATTTTCCCATCTACATTTAGTCCCCAAAACCTGATTTTCAGTCGTTGATGTGATAAGATGTGTAAAACACTTTTTTCATCAAAAGGTTTTATCGAAACCAATTTATTTGTAAGAAAAGATGTGGTAGAAATTTTTTCAATTAGTTCTTCTTCATCCAATTCCTTTTCCGATTCAATCAGCGGGAATTCATATAAATTATGCCAAATCCCTTTTGATGTTCTTTGTTGAATAAGTAAATTGCCACTTTCATCTTCAAAAACCAAATAATTAAAATAGCGTTCGGTTACTTTTGTCTTTTTTAATTTTATTGGAAGCAAATCTACTTTTTTCTTTTGTAATGCAGCACAACTTTCATTAAAAATACACATTGAACAAATTGGGTTTTTGGGCACACATTGCAAGGCTCCAAATTCCATCAACGCTTGATTGAATAAATCCGGTTGTTTTTTATCGATGAGTTCATTGGCCAAAGCCGTAAATTCTTTTTTGGCTGTAGCCGATGAAATATCGGTTTCCACATCAAAATAACGAGCAAGAACACGAAAAACATTTCCATCCACCACGGGAACAACTTCTTTTTGACTAAATGAAGCAATTGCTGCAGCGGTATATGTGCCGATTCCTTTTAATTTTAATAATTCGGTGTAGGTTTTTGGAAACATTTCATTGCACTCAAAAGCGATAATTTGAGCGGTTTTATGTAGATTTCTTCCTCTGGAATAATAACCTAATCCTTGCCAAAGTTTTAAAACCTGTTCTTCGGAAGCATTTGCTAAATCAAAAACCGTGGGAAAATTTTCAACAAACCGCAAATAATAAGGCAAACCTTGAGCTACTCTTGTCTGCTGCAAAATGATTTCTGAGAGCCAGATTTGGTATGGATTTGTGGTATTTCGCCATGGTAAATCGCGTTTGTTTTCTAAATACCATTGAATAAGCCGATTAGAAAAAGTCATAAAATTGAATTGGTTAACAAAAGTATAAGTTTATGTAATTAAATTTTAATCAATTATGCTTGAATATTTGTTTTTTTAATTTGTATATTTGCACTCTCAAAAATTTACACATAAAATTTAACACGCAAGAAAATGACGAAAGCAGATATCGTAGCGAAGATTTCAGAAAAATTAGGACTTGAAAAAGGAGATGTTCAAGCAACAGTAGAGTCTTTTATGGAAGAAGTTAAAAACTCATTAGAAACTGGAGACAATGTTTACTTAAGAGGTTTTGGAAGTTTTATCATCAAAACAAGAGCTGAAAAAACAGGAAGAAACATTTCAAAAAACACAACAATCAAAATTCCTGCTCACAACATTCCGGCATTCAAACCTGCAAAAGTATTTGTAGAAGGTGTGAAAACCAACACTGAAGTAGCAGTATAACTCATTTATTAATACCAAAAAGATCACACTATGCCAAGTGGAAAAAAGAGAAAAAGACATAAGGTAGCAACGCACAAACGTAAGAAAAGAGCGAGAGCTAACCGTCACAAAAAGAAAAAGTAGTTCTAAACTACTTTTTTCTTTTACAAAAAGTTCTTTGAAATGAAACAGTAAAAAACAATAACTGTTTCACCGGGTACAAACTACCTGTTTAAAATATTGTTTAATCCATCCTAACTTTGGGTTGATTGGTTGCGAGTTGCGAGTCGCGGGTTTTACCGTTAACTGACAACCGACAACCGACAACTAAATTGTTCGGATAAAAATTTACAACGTGAATAAAGAATTGATCATCAGGTCAGGTTCTGAAGCAGTAGATTTTGCCTTATTAAAAGATGGAAAACTAGTAGAATTACACAAAGAAGAGGAGCAAAAGAGCGGCTTTCAGGTGGGTGATATTTTTATTGCCAAAATCAGAAAACCGGTTCCGGGGCTTAACGCGGCTTTTGTAAATTTAGGCTTTGAAAAAGATGCCTTTTTACATTACCACGATTTAGGACCCAACTTATCTTCGATGTTGAAATTTACAAAACTTGTAAGCACAGGTAAACAAAAAGATTTCTCCCTTAAAAACTTTCAGTTTGAAAAAGAAATCGACAAAGACGGTATCATCACTGATGTGTTGAGTGCCAACCAGTCGGTTTTAGTACAAATCGTTAAAGAACCTATCTCAACCAAAGGTCCAAGAATTAGCTCCGAGCTTTCCTTGGCGGGAAGATATATCGTTTTGGTTCCTTTTTCTGACCGCGTTTCTGTTTCTCAAAAAATAGATTCGAAAGAAGAAAAAGACCGTTTAAAGAAACTTGTACAATCTATCAAACCAAAAGGATTTGGTGTTATTGTTCGCACAGTAGCAGAAGGCAAAAAAATAGCCGAATTAGACCAAGACATGCAGAATTTACTCAGTAAATGGACTGCCATGTGTAAAAAATTACCAACGGCTCATCATCCGTCAAAAGTATTAAGTGAAATGAACAGAGCTTCATCCATTTTACGTGACGTGTTTAACGATTCCTTTACCGGAATTTATATAGACGATGAAGAGTTGTTTGAGCAAACAAAGGAATCAATTGAAGAAATTGATCCAACAAAAGTTAATATTGTCAAGTTGTACCAATCAAAAGAGTTACCCATCTTTGAAAAATACCATATCGAAAGACAAATAAAAACGTCTTTTGGCAGAACGGTATCGATGAGCAAAGGAGCTTATTTGATTATTGAACACACCGAAGCTCTTCACGTTATAGATGTGAATAGTGGAAATCGTTCCAATAAAGCTCAAAATCAAGAAGACACAGCCTTAGAAGTAAATATGATTGCTGCAGCAGAAGTTGCCAGACAATTGCGTTTGCGAGACATGGGTGGAATTATTGTTGTCGATTTTATCGATATGCAAAATCCCGAAAACCGAAAAGTGCTTTTTGATTTCTTGAGAGAAGAAATGAGCGATGACAAAGCAAAACACAAAATCTTACCGCCAAGTAAGTTTGGATTAATCCAAATCACACGACAACGAGTAAGGCCGGAAGTTAACATTAAAACAAGAGAAGAAGATCCAAACAACGGAACTGGAGAAATAGATGCTCCAATTCAGGTAATTGATAAGATTAATCTCGATGTTGAACGACTAAAAAATCATAAAAAGTTGGTGCTTAACGCCCATCCTTTTGTGGCCGCATACCTAACCAAAGGTTTTCCATCATTACGTTCAAAATGGTTTTTTGAACATAAAAAATGGGTGAAAATTATACCTCGTGATGCTTACACGTTTTTACAATACCAATTTTATGATAAAGAAGGTAATGTAATAAAAGAATAAAAATGAACGTCTGCCTTTTGGTGGGCGTTTTTTTTTGGATAAATTTCACGAAATTTTCGTTTTTGACACGGATTTCACTAATTTACACGAATGAAATTCTTGTTATAAATTTCACAGAGAAATTCTTTTTAGTTCTTTTGACAAAGATTCTTCTTTTTTGACACGGATTCCACTAATTTATACGAATTATGAATTTTGTAAAGAGAAATGGTTGTTTTTTAATTTCATAAAAACTACTAATTGAAAAAGATTTTCACGCTTCGTCTCCCCCTCCTTTGGAGGGGGTCGGGGGGAGGGAGGTTTAATCACATTTATATTATGAAAACAAAATTGTTATTCCTCTTTATGATTTGGATAATCTTCCAAACCACAACCTCAGCTCAATCAGGTTGCACCGATGTTTTGGCTAGAAATTACGATGTTAATGCTATTGAAAATGATGGCAGTTGTTGTTATAAACGATTAAAAATAAAAGAATTTACTTCTGTTATTTTAAGTGATACACTGAACGAAACTTCGGGTTTAGTGGAATGGAAAAATCATTTTTATACACACAATGATGATACGGATTTGCATCTTTATCAATTGGACAAAAAGGGTTCAATTACAAAAAAGATAAAATTAAATGGCGTTAAAAACAAAGATTGGGAAGAACTCACACAAGACATAACCCACTTTTATTTAGGTGATTTTGGTAATAATGCGAGTGGAAATAGAACTGATTTAACCATTTATAAAATTGCAAAAGATTCACTTTTTGAAAATCCTAAAATTGAAACAATTACTTTTTCTTATCCTGAACAAACTAATTTTTCAAAACAAAAAAGCAACTCAACCGACTTTGATTGTGAAGCTTTTATCGCCACCGAAAATGAATTGATTTTGTTTACCAAACAATGGAAAAACAACCAAAGTGCTGTTTATCGTTTGCCCAAAAATCCCGGAAATTATTCAGCAGAATACATTACAACCCTAAAAGTAAAAGGATTAATCACAGGAGCTACTTTTGTGGAAGAAAAAAACCTCATCGCTCTTTGTGGACATAACAAAAAATTGAAACCTTTTGTA
Source organism: Flavobacterium azooxidireducens (assembly GCF_023195775.1). Taxonomy (NCBI): domain Bacteria; kingdom Pseudomonadati; phylum Bacteroidota; class Flavobacteriia; order Flavobacteriales; family Flavobacteriaceae; genus Flavobacterium; species Flavobacterium azooxidireducens. The sequence goes on along the minus strand of NZ_CP096205.1, from coordinate 1,129,196 downwards.
TATTTAATTACTGATTTAAACGATTTCAACTTTGAAAAAGCCAATCAACGAAAAATCAAATTAAAACTTCCTTTTCATCAAATTGAAGCCATCAGTTCGACAAATGGTATTGATTTTTATATTACGAATGAACGATTTTCTAGAAATATTATCGGAACAGTTGAGCAACAGATTATCAGCTTTTTTTTGAAAGAAAATTAATTTTTTCATCATTTTCATTACAACTTTTTCATCCCAAACTTTAAATACAACACCTATATTTTGTCTCGAAATCAAGAAAAAAAGTTAATAAAACATCAATATCTCTAAAAATTAGCATCTTTTTAATGTTTTAGATGATATATTAATAATTTTTATAGAATATGTTTTTATCTCATAATTTTATCTAACTTTGTATACAAATCAAAATAACCTACAAGCAAATAAATAATTAACAACGCCAATTAAATTATATTTTGATGATGAAGAAAATACTACCTTTATTTCTACTAATTAGTAGTTTATATGTAAACGCACAAGTAGGCGTTGGAACAACTTCTCCAGCTGCAACTTTAGATGTTACAGCAACTAATCCAACCGGAACAGCCACAAACGTTGATGGTATTCTGATACCAAGAATATCAAGAGAAAGAGCTCAGTTGATGGCAGCAACTCCAACTTCCACTTTGGTTTACATTAATGATGTTGCTTCGGGATCTGCATCAGGGACAACAATTAATGTAACTACAGTAGGTTTTTATTTCTTTAACGGAACAATTTGGGAAAAAATTGCAGCAGGAGTTAGTAACGATTGGTCGTTAATTGGAAATAGCGGAACTTCCGCTACAACTAATTTTATTGGCACAACCGACAATACTGATTTAATCTTCAGAAGAAACAATTTAAGAGCCGGTAGATTAGGTTTAGACAACACCTCTTTTGGTTTAAATTCATTAAATCCCGCAACAACTGGAACTAGAAATACAGCGATTGGAGCCAATGTTTTAAATGTCAACACAACAGGTACAAGAAATACAGCCATTGGCGAAAACACTATGTTTTTAAACACTACCGGCGGAGAAAATGTAGCCATGGGTGCCGGTTCTTTGTATAGTAATACAACTGGAAATCAAAACACCTCTATTGGAAGAAACTCTTTAACAACCAATACTACCGGCAGTTCAAATACAGGATTAGGTTATATAACTTTACGAGATAATACTACCGGCGATTTTAACACAGCGGTTGGTAGAGCTTCATTAATAAGTAACACTATTGGTGTTGAAAATGTGTCTGTTGGAGTAAATAGCTTGTTTGCCAACACAATCGGAAACTATAATAGTGGTTTTGGAGTTCAATCGAGCAGGTTAAACACAACAGGCTCAAACAATACCGCGATCGGTTACCAATCTCTGTACAGCAATGTAACAGGCAACAACAATGTAACCCTCGGAAATCAAGCTGGTTATTTTGAAACAGGAAGCAACAAATTATATATTGAAAATTCAAATGCAAATGCTGACAATGCTTTAATTTATGGAGAATTTACAACTGGGGCAAAAATATTACGAACAAACAGTCAATTTCAAATTGGAAATCCTAGTGTCGCAACGAGTGGCTACTCTTTTCCAACAACCAGACCTGCCACAGTTGCTAATCAAATTCTGCAATACAATGCCGTGGGTGCATTAAGTTTTCAATCGCCTTCTGCCGCTCTTAATGGCTTTGCGTGGCTCACAACCGGTAATAGTGGAACTGTAGCTTCAACAAATTTTATTGGTACAACTGACGCTATAGATTTTAGAGTGCGAACAGGCAACAATGAACGATTTAACTTTACCAGCAATGGTAGATTAAGAAGTTACAATGACGGAGATGCCGCTCAACCCACCTATTCATGGAATCCTGGAACAGGCTCAACCATGGGTATGTATAGAATTGGAGCAAATATTTTAGGCTTTTCAACTGCATCAACAGAAAGATTAAGAATTAATGCAACTGGACAGGTGATAGTGAATTCTGCAACAGCCTTTGCAACTTCTACTTTTCATACTTTAGCCACCGGTAACAACGATGCCGTTGTCGGAAATGCTACTGGAACGGGTAGTGCAGTTTATGGTCAAAATAGTGGTACAGGAGAAGGTGTATATGGTCTAAGTAGCAATGCAAATGGTATTGGTGTAGTCGGTAATAATACAAGTACCGGAACAGGTGTATATGGCCAAACAGTAGGTGCAACTGGTGCTGGTGTTTTTGGAGTGGCCAATGTAGCGAATGGTGCAGGTTCCTATGGAACCAGTAATGGTGCAGGCGGAACTGGTGTTTGGGGAAATACTACTGGAAATCTTGGTAGTGGTGTTTACGGTCAAGCTAGTGGCACAAATGGAACGGGAGTTTATGGATTTGCAAACAATACTGGTGGTGATGGTGTTATAGGTGAATCAACAGTGGCAAATCGTTACGGTGTTTGGGGAATTAATGATAATGCGTCCGGAATAGGTGTTTTTGGTAGTACTACAGGAGCAAATGCATTTGGCGTTAGAGGTCAAAGTGCCACTACAGCAACAGGTGTTTTAGGAACAAATACTGGAACCGGCAATGGTGTTTGGGGTGAAAACTCAGGCACTGGTGTAGGCGTAAGAGGTCAAAGTGTATCAACCGGAATTGGCGTTTTTGGATTTAACAATGGAGCAGGAAATGCAGTATTAGGTAACAACACGGGAACAGGTCGTGGTATAGAAGGACAAAGTGCCACAACAGGAATTGGTGTAATCGGGTTTAATACAGGAACCGGAGTAGGCGTTCAAGGACAAAGTGTAACAACAGGTATTGGTGTTATTGGTTTTAATACCGGTGCTGGTGTTGGTGTTCAAGGTCAAAACTCATCCACTGGTGAAGCAATTGTTGGTATAAATACCGGTTTAACAGGTGATGGAATTGTTGGTCAAACACCTGCAGGTTCTGCCGGATTTGCTGTTTTTGCAAATGGTGATATGGGAGCATCAGGAATAAAACCTTTTTATATCGACCATCCTACAGATCCTGCAAACAAATATTTGCGTCATTTTGCATTGGAATCTAATGAAGTGCTAAATGTGTATCGTGGAAATGTTGTTTTAGATACTAATGGAGAAGCCATTGTGACTCTTCCTGACTATTTTGAAGACATCAATACCAACTTTTCTTATAACTTAACATCAATTGGGTCAAAATCTGATGTATATATTAAAGATGAAATAAATAACAACCAATTTAAAATTGCAGGAGGACTTCCTAATCAAAAAATATCATGGCAAGTTTATGCTGAACGAAATGACTTATACCTTCAACAATTTCCTGAAAAAAGAGAAGTTGAGATCAATAAAGACCCCAATGATAAAGGAAATTATTTAATGCCTGAATTATTTAATCAATCTAATGAGAAAGGAATTTATAACAAAAGTAAAAAGGTTGAAGCTGTCGAAAATAAATCGCCGTTAAAAGAGAATACGGAAATTTCAACATTAGAAAGCACTAAAGAAAAAAGTGCTCGTTCAGAAAAAAAAGAGGTACAAGTCACCGATAAAGAAAAAGTGGTAGAAAACTAAATATAAAGAAACCGTCTCACCTTCTGAGGCGGTTTTTTTAGTTCACTCCCGCTCAACTTCTATTTTCCTTTTAATCTCACTTCCATTTTCATCCACCACAGTGATGTAATGAATACCCGAATTGGCTTGCATTGGCATTTCATGAAAGTTTTGTGTAACACCTAAATACGTATTATTCACATACCAATACAATTTGATGTTAGGTTGCGAATGAGCCACTTTTAAAATCACCGGTTGCACTTCACTGTCAAAGTTTTTGGTAAGATAGATTTTGCTGTTTGTTTTCGGATAAATAAAGTCCATAAACGGCGTTTGATTGTCCTCACAATCTTGACGAAAAGGCGGCAAAACCCAATAATCCATATTTTTACTTTTGTAATACCACTCCATCACAGGAGGCAGAACAAACCACGATTTAGTGACCATTTCGTCCACATTTTCACAATTGCTGTTTACCCGAAATTGTTCGGTTTTGTCCAAATGAACTAATTTATGATAGTTGCATTGTTCTGTTTGCTTAGCCGAAACCGGAATCCATTGTTTACTTTTAGGACAATTTTCTGAGGCTAAAAAACCACTTTTGGTACAAACTTCGGCTTGCTGCAAATTGTTCAACGGCTTTTCAAACCAATTGCTTCGTGGCAATAAATTGAAGACATCAAACAAAATCGGAGCTGCGTGACTGACGCCGGTTAATGATGGTCGACCTTCTCCTGTGGCATTTCCGACCCAAATTCCGACTACATATTTAGAACTTGTTCCGACAGCCCACGCATCACGATTTCCAAAACTGGTTCCGGTTTTCCAGGCAATAGGTAACGACGAATCATAAAAACGCCAAGCTTCATCGCCTTCGGGACGGTTTACTTCCTTCATTGCTTCGTAGGTTAAATAAATTGACCCTGCTCCCACAATGTTTTTTTGATAGGATAATTTTCCGAAGTCAATTTTGTTTTCAGCGACGTAATTCAACTCTGAAAATTCGTTTTTTCGGTATTGAAATTTGTTTTTTTGGTATTGATTTAATGTTCCTGTCAGACCGGAATAGGTTTTACACAAATCCCATAAATTGGTTTCTGCTCCACCCAAAATGAGTGATAATCCGTAGTGATTTGGATGTTTTTTCATCGTGGTAAAACCATATTGTTGCAATTGTTCGTAGAAACGATACACGCCAAAATCCTGTAACATCAAAACAGAAGGAATATTTAGCGATCGTGATAATGCTCGTCTCGCCGGAACCGCTCCGTCATAAGTTAAATTAAAATTTTGCGGAGTATAGCCTGAAATTTGTGTTGGAATATCAGGAACTAACGTGTTGGGTAACAATTCGCCTTCATCTAACATTCCGGCAAAAAGCAACGGTTTCAAAATACTTCCCGAACTGCGTGGAGCCGAAATAATGTCAACATCTTTTTGATGATTTTTGTCGGTGGGAGCATTTCCAACATAACCTACAATATTTCGGGTTTCAACTTCCACGACCAAAATGGCTAAGTTGTACACTTCGTTTTGTTTGTATTGATAATAATAATTTTGAGCAATTTGGTTCAATCGTTCTTGCAACGCAAAATCAATGGTGGTTTTTACTTTTTGACCTTCTTGTTTTTTGGCGGTTTTTTGTAATAAATGCGGAGCCATTTGCGGTAAGTCAAACGGTTTTTGTGGCAAAGGTTCTTGCAATGCCATTTCGTATGAAAGTTGATCTAACACTTCATTTTCGTATAATTTTGCCAGTAAACGATTGCGTTTTTCGAGTAAACGTTGTTGGTTTTTTCCGGGATAAATTAGGCTTGGAGCATTCGGTAAAACTGCTAATGTAGCCGTTTCTGCCCACGACAATTGATGCGATTGCACACCAAAATACCGCCACGAAGCCATTTCTAATCCAACGACATTACTGCCAAACGGAGCGTGGGCAGCATAGAGTTTCAAGATGTTATTTTTTGAATGACGAAGTTCCAAACGCGTTGCCAGAACCACTTCGATGATTTTTTCAAAATAGGTTCTGTTTTTTCCTTTTCGGGAAAGGCGAATGACTTGTTGGGTTAAGGTACTTCCGCCACGAACAACACGATTGGCTTTTCGGTTTTGCCGAAACGCATTCCACATCGAAATTGGGTTAAAGCCGGGATGATAGTAAAAATGCTGGTCTTCAAAAGCGATGATACATTGTTGAAATTTCTCCGGCACACTATCCGCTGCCGGAAACCGCCATTGGCCATCACGGGCGATTTTGGCTCCTAATAAATTACCTTCTTTGCTTTCGATAACGGTAGAATACGGTTCGTTAAAAAGTGTTCGTGGCAAACAAAAATAATAACCAACCAACAATAGTAAAATCAAAATGGATTTGATTTTGTTTTGGCCGATTTTGGTTTTGGTTTTATGGAGGAGGGGTTTGAGCACTGAATTAAAACTAATTTTTGTTATTCATATTTATCAAAACTATAAACTCCGAATTCAGAGACTTCGGAGAGCCTTTAGATTTGTTCATTGAAAATTTCGTAATTTTAGATTAACAACCAAACTGACAAAGTGAACCAGTTCGGTGGCAAGAATTTAAGGTCTATCCCCAGATTAGGACTTTGTCAGTTTATATTGAATAAGCATCAAATAGTTATTCAGGCATTTAGGCCTATTATTAAGGTTGTGATTGTATTCAATGTTTGGTTGCTAACCTTTTAAAACTTTTCTTATGAACAAATTTAAACATTTTTTAGGTATTGATGTATCAAAAGAATATTTTGATGCTGTTGTGATTTTGAATGGTAATAACAAGAAAACATTTCACAATCAATTCACTAATGATTTCAAAGGGATTAGGTCACTATGCAAGTGGCTTAAAGATCAAGACGCAACGTTTGATAACACACTTGTATGTTTAGAGCATACAGGGATGTATAGTAAGTTAATTATTAAGTATTTGACGGGTTATAACTTCTCGCTTTGGGTTGAAATGTCTCTTAAAATTATACGAAGTATAGGAGTTCAACGTGGAAAAAATGATAAAGTTGATGCTGAAAGAATTGCCTATTATGCAATGAAAAATGCTGATGAAGCAACTATTTATAAAGCACCTAGTATGTCTGTAGAGAAGATTAGAAAACTACTTTCTCTTAGAGATAAATTAACCACTACTAAAGCTTGTTTGATTCGTAATGTTAAAGAACTTAAAACTTTCGATTTAGAACTATCAAAATTGTTAGACAAATTTCAAAAAAATACTATCAAAGGAATTGAAGAAGATTTAAAAAAAATTGAAAAGCAATTAGATGAACTAATAATAGAAGATGAAAATATCAATAAAATTTTCAATCAAGCTACATCAGTTCCAGGAATAGGTAAAATAACTGCTTTGTTTTTAATATGTTTTACTAATGAATTTACGCTATATTCAAATCCAAGGCAATTGGCTTGTTATGCAGGCGTAGTTCCATTTGAATACACTTCGGGTAAATCAGTCAGGGCAAAACCTAAAGTCCATTATATGGCAAATAAAAAATTAAAAAAGCAATTACATCTATGTGCTCTCTGTGCTGCGACTTACGATTCTGAGATAAAAGAATACTATCAAAGAAAAGTTGCTGAAGGGAAAAATAAAATGCTTGTATTAAACAATGTTAGAAACAAATTAATACATCGAGTTTGTGCTTGTATCAGAGAAGATAAAATGTACGAGAAAAGACAAATAGCTTAAACTTTAAAAACATATTTTCTTTTGAAAGGGAAAAGATAAAAACTCTCTTCCCCTTCGCAAGACTTGTGTTTTTCCTAAATCAAATTTATTGAATTATTCTCAAAATATCAATGAAAAAATTAACATTTTTTATTTGCTTAAACCATAGTTATCAATGGGGTTTTTCTAAATCATGTGATAATTGTTATTAACTCTGTTCCTGAGTGTCTCCAATTAACCTTAATTATATCATTACCCATCTGTTCGATAATTTTTCCTTTATTTATTATTATTCCATGAAAATCATTTGGAACTTTCCTTCTAGAAACTTTTGGTATGTATTTGATTCCAATTACATAATGAGAAAAATATCCAAACTCACATAAATAAAATTCATCACCTATTGACCTGATGAATTCATCCAAAATTAACTTGCGAGTATTTTCTCCAATATTGGGTTCAAAAGGAGTCCAATAATTATTCTGAATATCTCTTCTTATATCAGCATAGAGATTTGTCCAATCAATAAAATTATATTCTTTGTAATATTGTTTCATAAAATCATGTTCAAAGTTAGAAATTATTAAAATCTAAAGTTTTTAATAATATGGTTTAAAGTTAGAGACTTTAGAGAATATTATTTTTTAGATTTCAAATAGATATACTTATATGGTATATAAAAATATAAGATTAAAAAAACTGAAAATAAAATCAATAAAATATAAGCATTATAATCGAATTCAGATTTATTAATTAGAATTTCGTGATTCTTCTCAAGTTGAATAATATCGATGGTATTTTGTGATGCATTATATCCTTCATTGTAAACCTTAACAGCGTCACCGCTTTTTATTTTCTCTTTCAATCGTACATATTCATTTTCATTTCTATTAAAATAAGAAAAAGTTGTCTCATTATTTTTTAACTTGATGTAAAAAACCTCACTTACAGTTTTTGGAGATCTTTGCCCACCTTTGTATGTCTTTAATGTAATGCCAAAACTTTCAACTTTTCCTTCATTTACATTAAATTGATCTTTTGTTTTTGTTATTTGAGAAATTTGAATGTAAATCAAAAAACAAAAAATGAAAGGTAAAATTAAAACAGAGACCACTATTGTTATTTTTTTAATCATTTATACATTTTAATATTGAATATAACATTTAACTACAAATTATCATCATTGTTTTCTTCTATTGGAGATGGCGGAGGTGGCGGAGAATGATATGGCGAAAAATCACTTTTAAAATCATCATAATTCTCTGAAAAATCTGTTCTTATGTGAAATGGAATTTCTTCTGAAAGTAATTCTAACTCTTCTTTAGACAAATCGCAAACTAACTTTCCAAACTTTATATATGCTTGTTTATTTAAAAATCCGGCATATCCTTTTAGAGTTTCCAAAATCAATTCTTTTAAAAGACTTTTATTAACTTTCTTATCCCAAAAAAAAGTAATAATTATAGATTGAAAATTATCTTCTCCTCTTTCAAAGTAAAAATCTTCAATACTTTGACCGACTTGATTTAAGCTTTTGTTTTCGGATTGCACATAGATTGAATCCTTGTCTGATAAATAAATATGACAAAAATTTCTGAGTGAAATAAGTGCTGGATTTTCATCAAATTCTAAATTTCGAGAATGAAAAGCCAATGGGATTTTCACATCTTCTGATAATTCTAAATTTAAAATAAAATATGCATACCCAGATTCTGAATTTCTAAACAAACTATCTAACTTAGTTTTATAATCGTCCCTGAAATCTACTATTGAAAAATTGGTTTTTGGTAACGAATCAAATGTTTTGAATATTTGGAGTTCATTTTCGCAAAATAGTGGCGGTTCAATTTCCTTTTTTTGACAGGAAATCGAAAGAATTAGTAAAATAAGAATGAAAAGGTTTTTCATAATTTATTGCATTTTATTTGTATTCTTTTTATTGCACCAACCCCTTAGCCCCGATTGCAATGGAAAGCCTTGAGCCGCCAAAGCTGATTTTTTCTTGCTGACCCAAAGCGACCAGAGGAAGCTCTTGGGGCGGCTTAGAAAAAACAGCTTTGGCAAACAAGCTTGGAATGGAAAGCGGGATTGGCTTCATATTAATACTATTTATAGTGCTGTGTCATTTCGACCAGAGGGAGAAATCACATAACGCTTATTGACAATCATTATTTTTTGAGATTCCTCCTTCGTCCTTTAGATTTGTTTTTAGAAAAAATCAATAAATTTATGATTGAGAAAGGAAGCAAAAGTACACTATTCCTGCGTCAGAGTTAATTACTCATATTTCGATTAAGACTTTAGCTTCCCTTTTCATCAAAGACTCAAATAGAAATTAGGGAACCAGACCCATTATTAAGGAGTTGAGCTTATGATGAATTTCTCAAATCACTTGTTTAACGTTAAAAGCAAAGTTATGAAAAACATTATTATTGGCATTGACATCAGTAAGAAGACTTTAGACATTTGTATCAAAGATGAAAAAGTTTCCTATTTTACTATTGAAAACAAAGTACAGAGTATTAAGCGTTTTTTTAAAATTTATTCTACTAGCTATCCTATTGTAGCTATGGAAAATACGGGTAAATATAATTGGAATTTGTTGCAGGTCTTGGAATCTCACAACTTTAAAGTTTATATCATATCACCCTTACACTTAAAGAAGAGTATGGGCCTTACAAGAGGAAAAAATGACAAGGTTGATGCACTTCGAATTTGTAATTTTATCGAGAAGAACCATCAAGAAATTACACAATGGAAACCTTCATCCTTGACAATCAGAAAAATTAAAGTACTGCTTACAGAAAGAGCAGCAAGAATAAAAATGAGAAAACAATTGACGAGCCAGCAGGATGACTACAAACTGATGAAAGGAATTAATATGGACAAGGAATTGCTGAAATTAAATTTGCAACTTGTTAAGAGTATTGATATTCAAATTAAAAACATAGAAAAAAGTATAGAAGAAGTTATCTCTAGTGAATCAGAATTAAAAAATAATTATCAATTGATGAAATCTGTTCCTGGTGTAGGCAAAGTACTCTCTTGGATTATTTTGGCAAAAACGGAAGGGTTTACAACTATAACAGATCCAAGGAAAATGGCCTGTTATAGCGGAGTTGTTCCTTTTGATTTTCAGTCAGGCACATCAATAAAGCGAAGATCCGGAGTGTCAAGGCTTGCTGATAAAACAGTTAAAAGTGTCTTGCATCTAGGAGCGATGAGTGCTATTAGGAATGATAATGACTTAAGAAATTATTATCTTCGAAAAGTAGAAGAAGGTAAAAATAAAATGAGCGTTATAAATGCAGTTAGAAACAAAATAATACATAGGGTTTTTGCAGTAATTAAAAACCAAATTCCTTATCAAAAAAATTTGGTTTTATCATAGAAATCGGAATGACAAAATTGGGTGAAATACTTTGTCTTGACCTACTTTATGTGATTTCTCCCTTTGGTCGAAATGACACACTTTGCGAATGACAAAATTGGGTGAAATACTTTGTCTTTACCAACTTTATGTGATTTGCTTCGCCTGTTCGCTTCGCTCGGGTCTCCTATCGTCGAAATGACACAATGCTCAATTAGTAGTTTAAAACGCTACTCCTTCACCACTTCCACCCATTGACCCAATGTTCGTGCCGCATACGTGTTGTCGTACATCGCTTCGGCTTGCATACCGGGCAGGTAATAGTTGCCCAAATAGGACGCATTTAACAGCACTCGGAACGTTCTGGACTCGTTGGCTTTGAGGCCAAAATAGAAATTGGTGCGATCGTCGCGGATGTCGATGTGGTCGGCTATGTTGTTGCCAAAACTGCCAAAATCGGTAAACCGAGTGTTCACAATTTCAAATCCGGATGGGATAATTTGTGTTAATGCCAGATTTTCTACACGTTCGTTGGTTTGGTTTCGGATGGTTATTTCGGCAATAAACTCGGTTCCTTGAGCGATTTTTGATACGCTGACTGGTGCTCCGCTTCGGTTTTTAAAGACTAGATTGGTAAACAATTTACTTTGCATCGCTTTTTCTTGACCGATTGGCAAAATGCCGCTCGTGAGTACTCGCACATACAACGTGTTGGATTTGGTGTTTTTGATGGTGATGGAATTGCTTCCGTTTTTGATTTCTAAATTTCGGTTTGCCAATGATTTTGCAGTTGTGATGGTTTGCGATTTTCCGTTTAAAGAATACGTTACTTCTACGCCTTTTCCGCCGTTTTGTTGAGCAAATTTTGACATTGCATATAAACAATAAGCCGTGGTTTGGGTGCTCATCCATTGATCGGAAGCCATATTTTTAGCCAAATCGGTCGCCATTTTGAAGGCTCTTTGTTTGTTTCCTGTTAGCAATAAAGTTTCCAAAGCCATCGCTTTATTTCGTTCTGGCGAACCGTAATAATAGTAATGATTTTGGTTCGTTTCATCAATTTTGCTTTGATTGAATAGTGTTTGAGCGGCTTGTTTTTGTCCGGCCAACGCATAGGCAGCAGCCAAACGCAATTTACTTTCGTTAGAAATTCCGGTGGTTTCACGCAAACGGTTCATTGAAGCCATATCGGGCGAACCCGCCAAAGCCAAGGTGTACAAACGATAGGCTTGAGCAAAATCGTTGTGATAGCCTTTGTTCAAACGCCATTCTTTGGACGCTTTTTGTTGATAGGCAATCCATTTTGATTTGAAATTGATGGGTAAAACATAGCCTTTTTTCTCGGCTTCAATGAGGAAATGACCCACGTAGGATGAACTCCAATCGTCGGCATAATTTTGTCCGCTCCAATACGAGAATCCGCCATTTGAAATTTGGAAACCGCCTAATTTTTGGATTCCGATTTTGATGTTTTTCTGAATTTCGTTTTTACGGTTTTGGTCTAAATCGAAAATATCAGCCAAATACAATTGCGGGAAAACACTCGACGTGGTTTGCTCCAAACAACCGTGCGGATATTGGATTAAATATTGTAATCTTCTACTAAAATCGATGGTTGGGAAAGACGAAACTTCCAATTGAGCTTTGTTGCTTCCGGCGACACCGAAGGTTGCAACATCGATTGTTTTTGAACTATTAGGTTCTAAGACAATATCGGTAAATTCATTCGTAATCGGGTTTGGATTTGTTATATCGAGTTCGACTTCGTAAGTGGCTTTTTCATTTCCGGAAGTGGCGATGACTTGCACTTTTGCCAATCCGGTTAATTCGCCTACTTCCAACTCAAAATACGCCATTTTTTCATCCGGTTGAGCGAATGATAAACTTTGGGAAGTTTTTCCAATTACTCGAATTCCGTTGTTGGTTTTGATTTGTAATGAAACATTTTTTACTTGTGGTTCCATTGCAAAAATCGTTACCGGCAACGTTACTTTTTCAGTTGGAGAAATTTTTCGTGGTAATGAAGCTAAGACCATCAACGGTTTTCTAACCGGTGTTGTTTTTTCAGCTGAACCGTACGCACTCGAATTTACATCTCCGGCTACAACCATAGTTCGGACTGAACCGACATAGTTTGGCATCGTAATTTTATGCGTTTGCGATTTTCCTTTTTCTAATTTGTATGGGCCAAAATACATCACCACCGGTTTAAAACGATTGGCTTTTTTGGCTTTGCTTCCGCCCAAATCTTCGTCACCACCTATGCTGAACACTTGGTTGATTCTTCCGCCGTAGGCTCCAATTACTTCATCAAAAATATCCCAGGTTTTTACGCCTAACGCTTCACGAGTGTAGAAACTATTCCACGCATTTGGGGTTTTAAATCGGGTTAAATCGAGCAAACCATCATCCACAATTGCCAACGTGTATGTCATTGCTTTTCCTGATTTTTCGCTTACGCGGATGTTGACTTTTCCTTCCGGTTTTAAAACTTCCGGCATAGTGATTTGGGGTTCGAGGATGGTGTTTTTATCGACGACTTCAATCGGCACAATTCCATATAAACGAATTGGTGAATCGTTTAACGTGGAAGCGTGCGGTTGTAATAATGTAATGTGAACGAACACATTTGGAGCCATTTCGCCGGTAATTGGAATTTCGACTTTGGTTTCGCCTTTTTGCGTAGTTGCCCAGAAAGTTTTGACCACGCGAGAACCATTTTCCAATGAAATTAACGCTCTTCCTCCAGCACTAGATGGGAAGGAAATTTTGGCTTTTTCGCCCACAGCGTAATTCTTTTTATCGGTGGAAAACATCAACATCGATGCATTGGAAGCATCGGTATTTCTAGTTTTTCCTGACCAATATGGCCAATCAATCATTACGGTTGAACCGGTGGCGTGACCGCCTTGTTCATCGGTAACTCTTATTAAATAACGACCCCATTCATTTTCATCATTTTTGAATTGAACGCTTGCTTTTCCGGTGGAATTGGTGCTTACGTTGAAATTCTTAAAAGCAGTTGTTGAATTGGAGGAAACATAACTGGAAAGGTTGTCATAACTCGCATCCCACCACCAACGCCATTCTACTTTATAAACTTGCACTTTTAAGTTTTGAACTGCTTTTGGATTTCCTTTTTCGTCTACGGTTACAATGTCGTAGCGGTTCATTTTTCCGGTTTCTAGTAAGCCGTATTTGTTTGGTTCGGGCGTTTTTAAACCGACATACGTTTGATAAGGCGAAAGTGTTGTTGCCATCACATCGGTACTGAAATCGCCACCGTTTTCATAGACTTTGGTCATCAAACTGGCTTTCAACATTCCGGGTGATTGACTGCTTACCTTTGGTTGAAAACTCACGGTTGCTTTTCCTTCCGAATTTACTTTTCCGTTATAAATTGTCGTTTCTTCTGTTTCAAATTGACGGATTGGGTCATCAAAATTATAATTGGCGAATCCTTTAAAAGCGGTTTTTTGTTGCATAATTTTGGCTTGCATTTCCATTTTTAAATCTTTGGCAACGGCACCGTGCAACCAAGCCACTTCTACTTCGCTGACATTTGTTTTGGCTGTGGATAAAATTTCGGAATCGAATTTATTTTTGATTTTTAATCGATTTGGTTTGATGGTTTCAATTTTGATGTTTTTATAAAATCGAGCACCTCCAACGCTAATTACTGCTTCCCAACTTCCCGTAGGATGAGAGTCACGAGTTGGAATGATGAATTTATAATGATTGAGTTCGTTATACTTTTGAACCGACTGAAAGGTTAATTTTCCAGTTGGATCATTCAATTTGAATTTGATAGGATGCGATTTGTCTAATTTGCTGGCGGCATCATTTAACATAAAGCTCAAAAACAATGTATCACCCGGACGCCAAACGCCTCTTTCGCCATAGATATACCCTTTGAGTCCTTTTTGTAATTTTTCTCCGGACACATCAAAATTACTGACCGATTGCGAAAAGCCTTCGTCTAATTTCACGTAAGTGGTTTGTTTATCTTTTGAAACGAGAGCAAAATAGGCATATTTGTCAACTTTAAATGAAGCCATTCCTTCTGCATCGGAATTTCCTGAAGCAATTTTTTGCTGTTGAAAATCATACAATTCAACCGTTGCTCCCGAAATGGGTTGCGTGTTGACAATGTTGGTTACGGCAATGGTGTAAGAACCATTTTCACCACGTTTAGCAATTACACCTAAATCAGAAGCTAACACATTCATTCCAATCGGGCCACGGCGGAAATAATCATCTTGACAAGCATCTTTGCTATCGTACCAATCGTAATCATCATACCAATAATAGTCGTAGTAATCATCGTTGTAGGAACGCACTTCTTCGTTATCATCTTCTCGTTCTACGTCGTCATCTGTTGTCGTTTCGGAACATTTGAATAATGAATAACTTTTCTTGAACGACATTTCTACCCGATAAATCGCTCCAGGCTCCGGTGTGATTATTTTTGATAAATCAAGAGCAAACGTATTCCACTTGCTGTAATTCGGCAGTTTTTTATTTAATAAATTGATGGTTTGTTTGGCTATCGGTGAAGCTACTTTTCTTAAATTTCGATTTCCGTTTAAATTATTATCTTGTAAAAATTGCAGAACATTATTTTGGTAAATTTTATACACTTTTACATCAACCGCTTTTAGATTTGCCGATTCAAAATTGATTTTTAAATTATTTGAACTTGGTAAAATCGTTCCGTTTTTTGAAAAGCGAACATTCGGTTTCATTTCGTTGAAAGCTACTCTTTGCGAAAAAGTTTCTTTCATTTTATAGCCTTCGTCGCTGGTAATTCCTTGGAAAACTTCCACCAGTAAATCACCTTTTAATGGTTCGCTGAAAAAGACTTTCAGTAAATTTCCTTCGATTAAAAATTTGGTGGTTTGAGCAGTTTCAACGGAAACTAATCCTTGTAAATCTTGTCCTTTTTTGATGGGATCAGTAAAATTGATGAATAGGGATTGATTGTCTTCATCGCCCACTTCCATTCCAACAATTTTGAAATTATTTTTACCCGGAATTTCATATTCCACACTTCCTTTTTGGTCGATGTTGAAAGGTTTTCCGTTCCAAGAAATTTCGATTTTATCGTCTTCTACTTTACGTTGAATGCTATCGATAATAAATTTGAATTCCGTTTTCGTACTGAGTGATTTATCAAATTTAATTTTTAATTTTTTTCCGTCTTGTGTAGCTTCAACGAGTTTTGAAGCAGTCGTAAAATCCAACAAATCGCTGGTTTGAATTGTTCCGTTCAAATAGTTCAATTCTCTGCTGTACGATTGCAAATCCATCACATTTACTATAAAATCTTGCTTTAAGGTTTTGATAGAAAATTTGAATTCTTCTAAACCTTTTTCAGTTTTTATAAGTTTGGATAATTTGAAAACAATGCGGTATTCAGTATCTTGTTCCAATGGCTTTTCGGGCACAAAAGCAATGGTGTTGGAGGCTAAGGCGACCATTTTCCCTTTCACACTCGGCGAAATATCAAATAAATTTTTATCAATTTCCTGATTGGGTTGCCATTCTTGCTTATCGAAAGCCAGGGTTACGCGAATATCGGAATTGGCCGAAACCAAACCGGAACTGAAGTTCAGTATGTACTCGTGAAACAATGAAAAATCAGAATTAAAATCTTCTGTAGATTCTTTTTTGCCACAAGAGTGTAGCACTACAACCGCAACAAGAAGTTGCATCAAACGTTTGATTGACATTGTTCAAAAAGATTAAAAAGTGGAACGGGAAAAGTGTGGGTACTTATTGTCGATAACACAAAAAGTATTCCAAATATTGTGTTAAAGATAATTATTTTTTAGAAGAATTTTTGGATAAAATTACTTGCGTTTGGATGCGAAAAAACGTAGCATTAAATCGGCTGATTCTTGAGCCAAAACACCTGAAACGATTTCTGTTTTGGGGTGTAATTTTGTTCCCATTTTCACAAAACCACGTTGCTCATCTCGAGCTCCAAACACAATTTTTGAAATCTGACTCCAATACAAAGCTCCGGCACACATTTGACAAGGTTCTAAGGTGACGTAAAGTGTGCAACCTTTTAAGTATTTCCCACCAATGAAATTAGCTGCAGAAGTGATGGCTTGCATTTCGGCGTGAGCAGTGACATCGTTGAGTAATTCAGTTAAATTATGCGTTCTGGCGATGACTTTATTTTCTACCACAATGATGGCTCCCACGGGAATTTCGCCTTGTTCAAAAGCGACTTCGGCTTCTTGCAGGGCTTTTTTCATAAAATACTCGTCGGTGAAAGGGTTTTCCATTTATTCTATTTTATTTAACAATTTTTGAGCTTGTTGGAAATCATCTGCATTTTTTGGAAGCTTTTTTAAATAGAGCTTACAGGTTTCTAAATCATTTTCTTTTAAAGCTAAAAGGGCAAGATACCATGTTGCTTTGTTTTGATAGATCGACGTTCCGTTTTCAATTTCAACAAAAACAGCTTTAGCTTCAACTAAATTATCGGTTTCTAATAATGTGATCCCATAAAACAGTTTTTCTTCTGTATTGTTCATCGGACTCATTTTTTGAAAAGCTTGTAATGCTAAATCATACTTTTTTTGATTAAAAAAATCTTGGGCTTCTTTTAAAAAGAATGAACTTTCATCCGAATCATTTCTTACAGTAAATGAAGCAATTTCATGTTGATTGAAATCGTTGTATTCCGGATTGCTATTTTGCAAAAACACTAGCAATCCTAAAAAGAAAACAACAGATGCAGCGATGGCAAAATAATAGCGTTTGAGTTTAAAAACCTTTGTATCTTCTTTTATTTCTTGTTCAAAATAATTTTTGGAAATGGTTTTTAAATTAGACTCAAAATCCGCTTTTTTGGTACTGAATTTTGTGGCTAAAAATTGATTATTTTGTTGATATAGTTCGAATTTCTCCTTCAATTGCGAATCAGCTAACAACTGATTTTCAAAAGATAACCGATCTTTTTCATTCATTTCATTAGAAAGATAGTTTTCGAATAATATGTAAATTTCTTCTTGCATCACATTAAAATTTTAGTGATTTATATTGACTTGATAGTTGAATCAATTCGGTTAATTGACCGGTGCAGAGTGATTTTTTCTTTCTAACATAAGCATACGAAACATTCAATTTGATGGCTACTTCGTCTAACGTTTTTGTTACAAAACTTAGTTTGAGCAATTCTTGGCATTTTTCGCCTAATTTTTGAAACATTTGGTCAAATAGGGCTTGTTTTTCATCAAAATCTTCTGTCGTCAAAACCATTTGAGTGATTGAGTCATCTGTAGATAAAGTATCGTCTTGAATTGTTACCTGTTTATTGGAAGATTTTTTTAATTCATTAAGCCATCTTCTTTTGCATAGCAGAAAAAAATAGGCATCAAACGGACAAGTTAATTTTAAATCTTTTGTTTTCGCTTGGTTATAAATCGTCATTAGCACTTCTTGAATTACATCTTGAGCATGATCAACATCACCATTATTTGTTTTAATATAATGAATCACTTTTGGAGCAAACTTTTTATAGATGGATTGAATTATGGCAGAATTGTTTTCTATCAAACCATCAATGAAATACTGATCTGCATGAGGTGCTTTTAAAGTCATGAATCCCTTTATTTATTGGCTAATATAAAAAATATTATCCGAGTTTGTTTTTTTTTATCAAACTAGGGTAACAAATTTTCCATTCGATTGATATAGGTAAAAGCGTAACCCGAAAAGCTAATAGAGTAGGGGAAATTAAATTTTATTTATTATGAAAAATTTTAACCAATTTCGATTTAAAAAGAATTTCTTGAAATTCTTAGTAATTAATTTTCTATTGTTATTAGGTCACAATGCAATGTCTCAGACTAATTGTAGCCCACAAACAACTTATACAAATTTCGATTTTTTGTATTCAAACACAAATGCAGTAAATTTATCAACTTCCAGTCATGTTGAAAGTGCCGGTGTTTCAAATTATACGGTTAACGTATATACTTTCACTATTCCTTTTTTTGAAAATTCTTTAACTTTTAATCACCTTCGATTTAAAAATGGTGTATCATCTTATAATTGCAAACAATCCGCAAATGGATCCTCATGTACCTCAAAAATTAAAGTTTTCAATGCTCATTCCGGCGGATTACTTCTTTCGTCTATAAATAATGTTTCGCAACTTGATTTAACCAATCCGCTAAGTGTGGGAATTCACAATTTAAGAGTGGAAGGAACTTGTGGAATTGTGCAGTTTACCAACACAGACAATGTCTATAAAACAGCATATTATAGAATAATTATACAAAAAGAACAACATCCCAGCTTGAACCTAACTATTAGCACAGCTTGTGTGAAAAACAGTCAAAACCAAAACACAGGTTATGTAAATTTTCTAGCAACAGGTACAAAACCAAACAACAACAAATTATATCTAAAAATTACACCTCCAAGTAGCTCTTCTTGTGCTCCAATTCAAATGTTAGTAGATAATTTAAGTTATTCTTCAACATTTACAAATCAACCTTTTTACAATTGTAATTCAAATGGCGTATACACTTTTAAAATTCTTTATATAAGTAGTCGAATTGGTGGTGGTGGAAATATTATTCAGGAAATAACGCCAATTGGTTGGACAGACTTTTCATGGACAAAATCATTTAGAAGTTGCATGCTTACTTACGACCCTCTCCCTGTTAATTTTGCATTTAAATCGTCTCCCAATCCTGTCAAAGATGTTCTTTCAGTAAAAATTGGTGAAAATGAAAAAGCCGAATCAATTGCTATTTATGACTTTACAGGAACAATGAAAAAGAAAATAAAAGGCAACAACTCTAGTCAAATTGAATTAAACCTAAGCGATTTGGAAAAAGGAATTTATTTCCTTGAAATTACAACATCAACTAGTACATATAAAGAAAAAATTGTGAAAGAATAACAAGACTCCCTTTTGCCCTTAAAATTGCTATGAATAAATTTTTGAGAGATTTATTAGCATCAACAACCAAAAAAGATGGGAAAAATTGCTTAAAAAAAACGCTCTTATTCGTTGATGCTAATAAACTTTCAAAAAAATTAAAAAAACAGGGTAACAAATTTATCATTCAGTTGATATAGTGATATAAAAACAATTTAAAATTTAGAAATCATGAAAAATTTAAAAAAATCAATCTTATTAATGCTAGCTGCAATTGGTTTTGCTAGCTGTAGTTCAGACGACAATGGAAACTCCTATACTTATGTTCCAACCAGTCAATCATTCAGAGCCTTATTTGACAATGCTCTTGAAAGCAGAACTCAAACCGCCACTTTTGATGCTGAAACCACATTAAATTATGTTTCAGATAATGGTGTTTTATTAACTATTTACGGAAACTGTTTACGCAAAAACGGAAATCCGGTTACCGGAAATGTTGAATTAGAATATGTTGAAATCTTTGACAGAGCCTCTATGCTTGTAACCAACAAACCAACTATGGGTGTAGAAAATGGTGAAACAAAATTATTAACTTCCGGAGGCGAGTTTTATATTAATGTTACGCAAGATGGTGTTCAACTTACATTGGACTGTGGAATGATGTTGAGTGCTCCTACATCACTAACCGGCGGAACAGATAACGCTATGCTGCCATTTGCCGGAACAATAGATCAAGACGGAGATTTAATTTGGGAACAAACTGTTACTGTGGAGTTCTGGATTGGTCAAGGACAAGGCTTAGGTTCCGATTTATATAATGTTTTCTTTAGCAGCTTCGGATGGTTTAACTACGATAGATTTGTTAATTATTCCGGACCAAGAACAGAAATTAGTACTTTAGTGCCTCAAGGATATGGAAATGGTAATAGTGCTGTTTTTATGACTACAAATGATTTTCCTAATTCATTAGGCACAACCTACGGCGAGTTTCCCGTTGGAATGGAAGTGAACTTTGTTTTTGTAACCGAAGAAAATGGCCTTTTCAGATATGCAATTAAACCAGTACAAGCTTTAGTTCCCAATCACCAAGTTACTTTTAGTTTGTCTGAAACAACTTTGGGTACAGAAGCTCAGTTAATTGCTGCAATTAATGCTCTTTAACACACAGAATAGGATATTTTACACAAAAAGCGATGAAAATTCATCGCTTTTTGCTAATTTTATCACAAGCCATCACAATCTAATCATGAAAAAAGTAGTAATTCTATCGACCTTTTTCTTTTTTACATTTTGTTTTAGTCAAACAAAAGTAATTGACACCATCACTCGAAGTGCCACTATTGGTTATGACTTAAAAGGAAATCAAGTTTCTCTGAAACCTCAAACACCACCATTAATTCAGGTTGCAGGAGCACCTGCTGCCTACTATTCTTATTTTTGGGAATTTGGTGACGGTCATTACAGCAAAGAAAAAGAACCCAAGCATACTTATAAAAAAACAGGAGAAAAAACGGTTCGGTTAGCAGTGACAAATAATTATGACAATGGAAAACCACCGGCAACTCGACCAAAAAAAGTTGCTGTAAATGAAATTACCGATACCAATTTTAAAAATATTGCTTCTATTGAAGAGCATCAAGGATTGTTTTTACAAAAAAACAGAGAGCCCGTTCCGGAAGAAGAAATTGTGATTGTATTGAGTTATCAAAACCTAAAAGAATATACCACCAACGGAAAGCTTTATTTGTTTTATAACGACAAGCAATTTAAAAACAACAATTTTGAATTTATAGAAACCCGAACCCATGAGGGAGAAATCGAGATTCAAGCAGAAAACATCGCCATGGTTGATGATTTTGACAATCACGAAAGTTATTTAGCAAGCAATGAAAACATTTTTTATAAAAACATAAGACCAATAGAAGACCGAGAAGATCTTGAATTTACTCTTGAAGAATCAAAAACATTATACAGAAATTCAAAAGTATATGAATTTGAAAACCTTGATTCCGGCGAAACCAGAAATGTTTTTTTTAGTTTAAAAACCACTCCGGAAATGATTAAAGATACGAGTGCTACTTTAACCATTCGAAGTGTTTTTGTTCCTGACAGGAATTATAAAAATCACAAGGTAAAAAATTTAGAGATGGAAATTGTTACTTCCCACGATCCAAACAAAATGTCGTCTAATGGTTTTTTGATGAATTATCGATTGGTTCGATTTAAAACACTAAACTTTAAAACCCGTTTTCAAAATGATGGAGAAGGCCCGGCTAGAATCATCAAATTAGAAACAGACATTCCTGAAATGTTTGACAAGTCAACGTTTAAAATTGTGGATATGTATCCAAAATGTGAAATTTGTCCAAAAGATGAAATTGTAAATTACAGTTGTTTGGACACTATCATTCTAAAAAATCAAATTCATTTTACGTTCAAAAACATTTATCTACCCGGAACCAATCAAAAAAATGTGACCGAGAAAGACAGTACTAAAGGATTCGTAAAATACAGTATGAAATTTGGCAAAGACTTTCATAAACAAAAAACCAAAAGCAGAACTTCCATAATTTTTGACAAAAACGAGCCGATTATTACAAACTATGCTGTTACTCGCTTTATGCCGGGGATTTCGGTTGGCATAAGAACAGGATATAATTATTTTACAGACCAACCCAATCCAAAAAGTTATTTTCTGGGAGCTACTATTTCTCCATTCAAATCCTATCGGTTTTATTGGCAATCTGAAATGAATTTTTCCTATTTAGAAACTAATCAATCATCATCAAGCAATTTGACACTAACACAATTTGATCCCCCAATAATTGATTCTAATGGTCAAGGGTATGAATTAGGTTTTACAAATAGGAGTAGTAGCACAGAAACAATATCCAAAAACATTGATGTAGTTCCAATTTCACTTCGCTACAACATTAACAACTACATTGGTGTTGGTGTTGGTCCACAAATTTCGGCTATTATTAACCAACGGACTACGACTAACCAATCTACTCTTTTTTACGCTCCGATTTTTGAAAATCAAGAATTTACTCCGGGTGAAGAAATTGAAGACACAAGACAATCAGCTTCAGAAATATTTGAAACCAAAACCTTTGAAAAATTTAGAACTCAAGTTTTTGCAGATGTTACTTTTGGCTTTGCTCGAATTGGCCCAAGTGTAGGCATTCGCTATATGATGGATTTCAAACAAGATTTCAACTATTGGCAATTTTATGCCATTTGGAAATTCTAAAAACCACTTGTTCATGAGTAAATTTATTTTTTTTATACTCATTTCGGCAATGAGCTTTGCTCAACAAAATACCAAAAATATTGATGATTTAATTTATCAAGTTGTAGATGATTTTGTTGCTAACCCAAAGCAGGAAAATTTATCAAAATTAAATAGTTTTACTTCAACAATACAGCCAAAATCAACGCAAGATTTTTTAGCCTTAACCATATTATATTGCAATAAAGCCTACTATGAAAACCAGTTTGGTTTGACACAGGAATCGATTTCAAGTTACGAAACCGCCTGGCAACTCTTTCTAAGCCAAAAATTAATGGATTATGACATTATTGAATATTGTTTGAAACCTCTAGGAAATCTGTATACAAAAATAGGTGACTATGACAATGCCGAACATATAATAAAATCATACTTATACACGGCTAATAAAGAGAATAACAACGAATTAATTTATGCCGGAATTTTAAATCTTTCCAATGTTTATCAAGCTTCCGGAAAAAGTGAATTGGCTATTGATTTGATAAAAAAATCATTAAAAAACACATCTTTAACCGAAATTCAAAAAGCCAGTTTGTTTAATAATTTGGGAACAAATTATACTATTCAACAACAATATGAATTGGCAGAAATCGCCTTTAAAAAAGCTATTTCCATTTTAAAAAACCAAAATGAACCGGAAACTGCTTCCAATTCGTATCGAAATTTAACGCAACTCTATCTTCAGAAAAATAATTTAGAAAAAGCGAACCAAGAATTTGAACAGGCAAAAAAGTATTTCTTTCAAATTCAAAATCAAACACTTAGAGAACGTGCAAAATTTTATTTAGAAACCGCTCTAATTTATCAGACACAAAAAAACAATCAGCAGGCACTACTCGAAATTTCAAAAATTTATACCCTTTTGATTCCAAATTTTACTAAAAAAACCAATTTCCCTACGATTAATCAATTGTATGCCGAAACCATTTTATTGGAAACATTAGATCTTCATGCAACTTTGTTAACAGAAAATAATCAGTTTGAAAAAGCATTGGCGTGTTATGAATTGGCTTTTGAGGTTGAAAAACTAATCCAATGGGTTTTAATTCATGAGAATTCTAAAATTATCAATCAACTACGAAACAAAAATCGAGTGCAAAAATGTTTGGAAGTCTATACTTATTTACACAAAATTGACAAAAATAAAGCACATCTTGAAAAAGCATTTTTATTGGCAGAACAAAATAAGTTTTTGGTTTTAAGAACCGAAAAAGAGAACAACTCCAATCGTTCGATTCAAGAAAAAAAGTTGATGAATGAACTTCAAAACTGGAATGCCATTTATTTAAATGAACAAAACAAATCTTTTCCCTCTATCGAAAAAATGAATCAAGCAATTTTGAAACAAAATGAAATTATGCTTCAACTTAAATCGAAAGAGAAAAAGAAATTAATTGAGAAAAAAATCGATATAAAATCGTTATTTACTCAATTAAAAGAAGATGATGCAGTGCTAATTTCCTATTTTTTAGGAGATCAAAAGCTATTTCTGTTTAAAATAGAAAACAATGAACTCACGCTTTCTGAAATAAAAAACACAGTCAAAGAGAAAAAAATTATAACTGATTTTTTAAACTATTTTAATGATCCTAACGCCATTTCAAACAACAGTAATGGCTACAACAGTCAAGCAAATTTGGTTTACAATTTTTTAAAAATTCCAAAAAAAAGTACTCAAAAAAATTTAGTGATTTTTCCGGATGGAATTTTAAATTTTCTTCCGTTTGAAGCTTTAATTACCAAAAAAACAAACAATTCTTCGTTTGCTGAGATGAATTATTTGCTGCATGATTATAAAATTGGCTATCAAACTTCTGTTTATTTTTATTTGAATCAAAAACCATTACACCACAAAAGTGAAACTATTTTAGGTGTTTTTCCAATTTTTAAAAACTCCTCTTCTGAGCTACTTTTTTCAAAAGAAGAAGCAAACTTTATTAAAAGTCATTTCAAAGGTTTAGCTTTAGAAAATCATGAAGCATCTTTTGAAAATTTTAAAAAAAACAGCTCCAATTATTCTATTTTGCACCTCTCAACACATGCTTCTGCCGGAGATGAATTTACTCCTGCCTCCATACGATTTTTTGATCGAGAAGTAAATTATACCGAGTTTTATAACTTAGATACAACTAGCGATTTGGTGGTTTTGAGTGCTTGTGAAACCGGAATTGGAAAACTCTATCAATCCGAAGGTGCGTTGAGCATAGCCAGAGGTTTTCAAATGAACGGCAATCAAAATTTATTATTTTCTTTATGGAAAGTAAACGATTATACCACTTTCACACTAATGAAAAATTTTTACAGCAATTTAAAAAATGATCTAGGATATTTTGAAGCCAATCATCAAAGTAAAATGGATTATTTAAACGATAAAAATCTTTCAAACTCAAAAAAATCGCCTTATTACTGGAGTGCAATGACGTATTACGGTACATTTGAAAATAAAAGACATGCCTCATACTGGTTTTATCTTTTACTACTTCCGGCACTTGCTTTGGTAATTTTTATAATTCGAAAATATATCCGATAAGAAAAAACAAAATAGTAATTTTGTCATTTCCTTTTTAATGACTACTCTTCTTCAACATATCAATTATCCTAATGATTTACGCAAACTAAACGTAAATCATTTGCCGCAATTGGCTCAGGAACTACGCGACTTTATCATCGATATTGTTTCGGTAAAAGAAGGTCATTTGGGAGCCAGTTTGGGTGTGGTTGAATTAACGATTGCCTTGCATTATGTTTTCAATACGCCGGAAGATTTATTGGTTTGGGATGTAGGCCATCAAGCCTACGGTCATAAAATTTTAACCGGACGGAAATCTATTTTTCATACTAATAGGCAATTAAATGGTATTTCCGGTTTCCCGAAAAGAAGCGAAAGTGAATTTGATACGTTTGGAGTTGGACATTCTTCTACTTCTATTTCTGCGGCTTTGGGAATGGCAATCGCTTCCCAATTAAAAGGAGAAAACAAACATCATATTGCGGTGATTGGCGATGCTTCGATTGCGAGCGGTATGGCGTTTGAAGGTTTAAATCATGCCGGAGTCACCGATGCCAATTTATTAGTTATTTTAAATGATAACGCGATTGGAATTGACCCTAGTGTAGGTGCTTTAAAAAATTATCTCACTGCCGTGAAAGAAGGCAAAAATCCGAAAGTGAATAACATGATTAAGTCGCTGAATTTTGATTATTCAGGACCGATTGACGGACATAATATTTTTGAAATAATTTCGGAATTGGAACGGTTGAAGAAAGTAAAAGGTCCGAAGTTTTTACACGTCATTACTACCAAAGGGAAAGGGCTTCAAAAAGCAGAAGAAGATCAAGTGAAATACCATGCTCCGGGGAAATTTGATAAAATTACAGGGGAAATTCATCTCAAGGAAGAAAGTCATTTACCACCCAAATTTCAAGATGTTTTTGGGTTGACTTTGGTTGAATTGGCTCAACTAAACGAAAAAATTATTGGCATAACTCCTGCGATGCCAACGGGAAGTTCGCTTAAATTTATGATGGATGCTTTTCCTGAAAGAGCTTTTGATGTTGGAATTGCAGAACAACATGCAGTGACTTTATCAGCCGGAATGGCAACACAAGGAATGGTTGTTTTTTGCAACATTTATTCCACTTTTTTACAACGAGCGTACGACCAAGTGATTCATGATGTGGCGTTGCAAAATCTTCCTGTGATTTTTTGTTTGGATAGAGCCGGTTTGGTTGGCGAAGACGGAGCCACGCATCACGGTGTTTATGATTTGGCTTATTTGCGATGCATCCCGAATATGATAATTTTTTCACCAAGGAATGAAATTGAGTTACGAAATATACTTTTCACTGCTCAATTAGGTTTAAATCATCCGATTGCGATTCGTTATCCGAGAGGAAGAGGAGAAATTGTGGATTGGCAACAACCGTTTCAAAAAATTGAAATTGGCAAAGCAACTTTATTAAAAAAAGGATTAAAAGTGGCGATTTTATCCAATGGTTTTATTGGAAGAAACGTAACGTTAGCATTCGATGAAATTTCAAATTCAGAATTATTTTCACAGTATGATTTTTCGTTTGTAAAACCGATGGATGAAACTCTTTTACATTTTATTTTTAAAGAATATGAAAGTATCATTACAATTGAAGACGGAACGATCATTGGCGGATTTGGTTCTGCGATTGCTGAATTCAAATCAAAATATAATTACAAGAACAACGTTCAAATACTTGGAATTCCTGACGAGTTTATTGAACAAGGAACTGTTGAGGAGCTACAACGTTATAGTGAAATTAATGTGAAAAGTTTGGCTTCCGTTTTGTCATCTTATTGAAAATGGTCATTTTTGCCTTTCCTAATCAACTGTTTAGAATAATGAGGTTTTTTCTGCCATTACTGATGCTTTTTGTTTCGCAATTGTTTTTTTCTCAAACGCTTGTAACAGAAAGCGATACCATTCCGAGAGATACTACTTATTGGACCAAGAAAAATGTTGCAGGTTTAGACTTCAGTCAGATTGCTTTTGTGAATTGGAATGCTGGTGGAAATAGTTCGGTATCCGGTTTGTTGAAAGGTGATTTTGCCCGAAAATATGTTCGAGGAAGCGTGATTTGGAATAATGAAATGTCTCTAAGATACGGAATCAACAAGCAAGAAGGAAGGGAACTTCGTAAAACTGATGATGCTTTTTCGTTTCTTTCCAATTATGGTTATAAAAAAGAACCAAATTCAAATTGGTATTATTCTGCCCGGTTTAATTTTAACACGCAATTTACTGACGGTTATGCCTATCCAAACACGGATGATCCGGTTTCTAGATTATTTGCACCGGCTTATGTGTTTCTAGGAGTAGGTTCTGAATACAATCGAAAAGATTTGAATATGAATTTTTACTTTTCTCCCATAACTTTTAAAAACACGCTTGTTTTAGATCAACGATTAGCAGATATGGGCTCATTTGGAGTGAGTAAAGCAATTTATGATGAAGAGGGAAATTTATTGCGAAGAGGTCGTAAATCCAGAACAGAATTTGGTATGCTTTTTAACAGTTACTGGAAAAAGGAATTCTATAAAAATATGTTTTTTGAGCACCGACTTTCATTATATTCTGATTACATAAACAACTTTGGAAATGTGGATGTTGACTGGCAATTAACCGTCGATTTAGTTGTAAATCAATACGTTAAAGCCAATATTGGCATTCATATGATTTATGATGATGATATTAAAGCTAAAGAAGAAATTGCGGGCGAACAAGTGACTGTTGGCCCTAAATTACAATTGAAACAAGCGTTAGGAATTGGTGTTACCTATTCTTTTTAACCATTATTGGAAGAAATAATTTTGTTTAATAAAAGTGCATTTCCATCGGTTAATAATGAAATGTAATGGGAAATATGCATTAATCTTTCGTATAAATTTGCTTTTTCTACTTGGTATTTTTCAGGTAAAAGTTTCAACAATAATTGGTCGTAATTCGACATTTTTCCTTCGTGCTTATTATTAAAAGCGGTAATGAATTTATCCAATAAGTTATTGATTATATGATAGCCGGTAATTTCCTTTTGAATTACTTCTTGACTTTGATAAATCTTTTTTACACTCAATTTGATAATGTCATCCATTTGAGCTTTGTACTTACTTTTATCGGTTAACGCATACGGGAATTTTCCTTGCAAAATAGCTTCTTCATTTTCGATAAAAACACGAACCGCATCATTAATTAAACTTCCGATTGCCAAGGCACGCAAATAACTAATGCGGTCTTCTTTGGTTGTTAAGGAATTATATTTGGAAGCATCAATACTTTCTTTTACTAATTTAATTAAATATTCTAAGGCGAAATCTTCTTCTACTAAGCCTAAATTGATTCCGTCTTCAAAGTCGATGATGGTGTAACAAATATCGTCTGCAGCTTCCACTAAATAGGCTAACGGATGACGTTCATAACCCAAATCATCACCTGATTTATTTGGAATTAAGCCTAATTCTTCTGCAACATCTTTAAAAAATGCTTTGTCTTGTTGAAAAAAACCGTACTTTTTATCGGCAATGGCATTGGTTGGTTTTTTAGGTAAACTTTCTTTGGGATATTTCATAAAAGCTCCTAACGTTGCATACGAAATTCGCAACCCGCCTTCGATGCCGGCTCGGTTTCCGGTTAGTACAGAAAAGCCGTTTGCATTTCCTTCAAAATCAATTAAATCTTGCCATTCTTTGGCGGTGAGTTGGTCTTTGTATTG
The DNA here is from genome assembly GCF_023195775.1 of Flavobacterium azooxidireducens. NCBI lineage: Bacteria > Pseudomonadati > Bacteroidota > Flavobacteriia > Flavobacteriales > Flavobacteriaceae > Flavobacterium > Flavobacterium azooxidireducens. Next base: position 1,100,141 of record NZ_CP096205.1, on the reverse strand, counting down.
TTGTCCGTTTCCGGTTTTAAAGTATTCACCAATAGCTTTTTCACCTGAATGCCCGAAGGGTGGATTTCCAATGTCATGAGCTAAACAAGCGGCGGCTACAATGGCTCCAAAGTCGTTCATGTGAAAACCGTGAGCTTCTTTGAGATACGGATATTTTTCGATGATTTTTTTTCCCACCAATCGTCCGATGGAACGACCAACGACGGAAACTTCCAAACTATGTGTTAAACGTGTGTGAACAAAATCTGTTTTTGAAAGTGGAATAACTTGTGTTTTATCTTGCAAACTGCGGAAAGCGGCAGAAAAAATGATTCGGTCATAATCTACTTCAAAGCCCAAACGGGTGTCATCTTGTTCTGAACGTAAACGTTTGCCGGTGTCGCCTTGTCGTTTGAGTGATAAAAGTTGTTCCCAATTCATCATGAGAGTGTAGGTTTTAAATTTATTTCTTATCGTTTGCCAAGAAGAAATTTCTTGATTTTTTTGGGTATTTGTTGTAGCTGATATCGCTTGGGTTTTCGATGACGGTTTTGATGTTTACCTCGTCGCCAATTTTGAAGTTGGCTTCGGTATATTTAAAATCCAACAAATATTCTCCGCAGAAATAATTGCCGTTTTCATCTTTTTCGATGATGCCGGTATAGACACCTTTTTTTTCTTTTGACATGATTCTTGAATTGATTTTCAAATGTACGAATTGAAAGTTGAATTTGGAAGAAAGAGGTTGAAATGGTGCAATAGAAAATAATTAATTTGAATTACACATATTTTTATTGTCACGGCTTTACTTCGTCTCTTCACTTCGCTTAGGATTACTAATTTGCATAAATTAATTCTTGGCTTTTAGTGAATTAATATAAATTATCTGAGTTGTATATAACCTCATTTTAAAAAAATACACATCCTGTTCTGTCATTTCGACGAAGGAGAAATCACACACTAAACCGCTTAGGGTTTTGAAACAGATACTGTGAATTTTATATAAAGCTATACACTTTTTATTTTGACAAATAATTTTTAATAAAGTGATATAATTTAAATTTTAGTTGTTTTTTGATTATTTATTATTGTTTATCAATAATTTTTATATATTTGTTTCAAATTTAAAACCTATTAGGATGAGAAAATTAAACATTTTAAAAGCTATTGTGGATTTTGTTTGGATTATGTCTTGGATAATTTTACCGATAATTATTATTGTGTCAATTGCAATGCTTTTTATTGATTTACCAATTAAGACTACTCTAACTATTAATGACTCAGAGTTAACACCACATTCTACTTATGATAAATATGCTCTACCGATTGGAATAGTATATCTTGGATTATTTATCTACATACTTTTCTTTTTTAGAAAGCTACTAGTAAACTTTAGAAATCAATTAATTTTTGATGTTGCAAATGAAGAATTGTTGGACAAAATTGGAAATTTAATTATGCTTAATGCCATCATTTATGTAATAATTAATTTTATCATTCAAGTAATTAATGGTAAACTATCGATTGGAATTGGCTACGGTCCATTTTTATCTCTGTTAGGTTTAGGATTGTTTTTTAAAGTTTTAGCCGAAGTTTTTAAAATGGGAAGAACCTATAAAGAAGAAAATGATTTAATGATTTAGTTATGCCAATTATAGTAAACTTAGATGTCATGCTCGCCAAGCGAAAGATGCGTTCGAATGAGTTGGCCGAAAAAATTGGGATAACAACAGCCAATCTTTCTATATTAAAAACCGGAAAAGCGAAAGCCATCCGGTTTTCGACATTGGAATTGATTTGTGAAATATTGGAATGTCAGCCGGGTGATATTATGGAATTTGTGAAGGAATAATTTTGTTTTAAAGCACAATCTCCTAGCCCCGATTGTAATGGAAAGCCTTGTGCAGCTATAGCTGATTTTTTCTTGCTGACCCAAAGCGACCAACGGAAGCTCTTGGGGCGGTTTAGAAAAAACAGCTTTAGCAAACAAGCTTGGAATGAAAAGCGGGAAAAAGCTCATAAAAAAAAGTCACACATTGCTGTATGACTTTTATATTTATTGTATTGTCTTACTACTAATATCTGTAATACTCCGGTTTGTAAGGTCCTTGAACATCCACACCAATATAAGCAGCTTGCTCTACATTTAATGTTTCTAATTCAACGCCTAATTTTTCAAGGTGTAAAGCGGCTACTTTTTCATCTAAATGTTTTGGTAACATATACACTTCGTTTTTATAAGCAGAAGCATTGGTGTATAATTCAATTTGAGCTAAAGTTTGGTTTGTAAATGAATTACTCATTACAAAACTTGGGTGACCTGTAGCACAACCTAAGTTAACCAAACGACCTTCGGCTAAGATGATAATATCTTTTCCGGCAATAGTATATTTGTCAACTTGTGGTTTAATTTCAATTTTTGAAGCACCGTGGTTTTTGTTTAACCAAGCCATGTCGATTTCATTGTCAAAGTGACCAATGTTACAAACGATGGTTTTGTCTTTCATTTGTTCAAAATGTTTTCCAACAACGATGTCTTTGTTTCCGGTTGTTGTGATAATGATATCCGCTGTTTTGATAACAGTTTCTAATTTTTTCACTTCAAATCCGTCCATCGCAGCTTGCAAAGCACAAATTGGGTCAATTTCAGTTACAGTTACAATTGAACCAGCACCTCTAAACGAAGCAGCAGTTCCTTTTCCAACGTCACCGTATCCACAAACGATTACTCTTTTTCCGGCTAACATAATATCTGTTGCACGACGAACTGCATCAACAGCCGATTCTTTACAACCGTATTTATTGTCGAATTTCGATTTCGTAACCGAGTCATTTACGTTGATAGCAGGAATGTGTAATGTTCCGTTTTTCATTCTTTCGTATAAACGGTGAACTCCGGTAGTCGTTTCTTCTGAAAGACCTTTGATTCCAGCAATTAGTTCAGGATATTTATCAAAAACCATATTCGTTAAATCACCACCATCATCCAAAATCATGTTTAATGGTTGTCTGTCTTCTCCAAAAAATAAGGTTTGCTCGATACACCAATCAAAATCAACTTCGTTTAATCCTTTCCAAGCATACACTTGAATTCCGGCAGCAGCAATTGCAGCAGCGGCATGATCTTGCGTTGAAAAAATATTACATGAACTCCAAGTAACTTCTGCACCTAAAGCGATTAATGTTTCAATCAAAACAGCCGTTTGAATCGTCATGTGCAAACAACCTGCAATACGAGCTCCTTTTAACGGTTGACTATCGCCATATTCTCTGCGAAGAGCCATTAAGCCCGGCATTTCGGCCTCGGCCAATTCAATTTCTTTTCTTCCCCAAGCGGCAAGCGAAATATCTTTCACTTTGAACGCTACAAATGGCAATGTTTGTGTACTCATTTATAAAATAGTTATATTAGCTAAAAATTTATGCAAATTTACGGAATAGCTTAGAAATTTAAAAGCCTTTTTGTGTTTTTTGTGATTTGTTTAGTTAACTAATGTTTTGAAATACAATTTGATATATACTTTTGAACAATGCCATTTTACCAAAGAATAAATGTAGATGAAAAAACAGCTGTTTTTGTTTGGAAGATAACAGAGTCTTTTGATGATTTATTTCGTGAAGTTTCGCTGAAAGATACTTCTTTAGCAAGATTGGAAGGCATGAAATCCGAAAGTCATCAAAAAGGTTTTATGGCGGTTCGGATGCTCTTGCAATATAATGGCTACACCGATTTTGATTTGTATTATGATGAATTTGGAAAACCTCATTTAAAAGATGGTGTAAATATTTCTATTTCGCATTCGTTTGGTTTTTCGGTTATCGTTTTATCAGATAAAAATGTTGGAATCGATTTAGAACTTCGTCGTGATTTGGTAAAAAAAATCGCTTATAAATTTGCAGAAGAAGAGTTTGTGTATGAATGCGAACATAATCCTGCCGAATTCGTTAGTAAATTAACCGTCATTTGGGGCGTAAAAGAAGCCGTTTTTAAAGTGAGAAACGAAATCGGAATTAGTTTTAAAGACCATATTTTTGTACAACCATTTGAGATGAACGAGGCAAAAACAACTGCTTTGTTAGATTTTAATTCGGTAAAAAGAGAATTTTTGGTTTACTTTACCGAAATTGAAAATTATACCTTAGTCTGGCTTTGGGAAACCGAATAATGAAAAAAATCTACCAAGAAATACTACAGGCAAAAGCCGAAAATCGAAAATTACTTGCTATTTTATTAGATCCGGATAAGATTGAAATGGATAATTTATCTGTTTTGGTTGAAAGAATTATACAAAGTCCGGCAACTCATATTTTTATAGGCGGTAGCATCGTTGAAACTAATAAAATTAATGAACAGATTAATTTTCTTAAAGAGAAGGTAACTATTCCGATAGTACTTTTCCCTGGAAATCCATCACAGATTTCAATTTTTGCAGATGGAATTTTATTTTTGAGTTTACTTTCCGGTAGAAATCCTGATTATCTAATTGAACATCATGTGAATGCTGTTTCACTTTTAAAAAATACATCCTTAGAGATTATTTCAACCGGTTATATTTTAATCGAAAGCGGAAGTGAAACTGCTGTGGAACGAATCAGTAAAACCAAACCTTTAGACAGAAATAATGTAGAATATGTCTGCCAAACCGCAAAAGCTGGAGAATATTTAGGCAATAAATTGATTTATCTCGAAGCCGGAAGCGGAGCAAAATTAGCCGTTCCATTAGAAATGATTAAGGCGGTTTCTCAAGAAATTTCAATTCCACTGATTGTTGGTGGCGGAATTCGTTCGCAAAAAGCAATTCAAAACGCTTTTGATGCCGGAGCCGATTTGGTTGTGATTGGAACTGCTTTTGAAAACGATCTTAACTTTTTTACTCATGATTGATTTACTTTTTTCCCAATACAAAGACTATTCAAATCTTCACATTTTTCTGGAAATCATTGGGGTAATTTTTGGTTTAATTAGTGTTTGGTGTGCTAAAAAAGATAACATTTTAGTATTCCCAACCGGAATTATCAGTACAACCATCTTTATATATTTGTTGTGGGAATGGAAGTTGCTGGGCGATTTTACCATCAACATTTATTATTCAATAATGAGTGTTTACGGCTGGTATCATTGGACTCGCAAAAAAGAAGGAAAAACAGAATTTCCAATTGCAAACATTACCAAAAATGAAAAATTATGGGCAATTGTAATTTTTGTTTTAACATCGATTGGAGTAGTGTTGATTTACACTTTTTTTGATAAATTTACAAGTTGGACAGCTTATGTTGATACATTTACTACCGGAGTATTTTTTGTGGGTATGTGGCTCATGGCAAAACGTAAAGTTGAACACTGGATTTTTTGGATAGTGGGTGATATCGTTTCAATTCCTTTGTATTACTATAAAGGATTAACGTTCACTAGCTTGCAATATTTTATTTTTACAATAATCGCCTTTTATGGATATATCGAATGGAAGAAAACCTTAAACAACAGTCTACAGAAATCATAAAAATAGCCATTTATGGTCCGGAAAGCACCGGTAAAACCACGTTGGCTAAACAATTGGCAGAACATTTCAATACGGTTTGGATTCCTGAATTTGCTCGTGATTATCTTCAGCAAAAATGGGAAAATAAGCAACAGATTTGCCAAAAGGAGGATTTGTTGCCCATTGCCATCGGTCAAACCAAATTGGAAAATGAAGGATTACAAAAGGCAAATACGTTTTTGTTTGCCGATACAAACTTGATGGTTACCAAGGTTTTTTCAGATATTCATTACGGAGAAACAGATCCAATTTTAGAAAAAGCAGCCAAAAAACATAAATACGATTTGTTTTTGTTAACCGATGTCGATGTGCCTTGGCAAAAAGACGATTTGCGAGATAGTCCTGACAACAGAGAAATGACTTTACAGATTTTCGAGGAAAATTTAATCAAATTCAATAAACCGTATTTAAAATTATCGGGTTCAAAAGAAAAAAGATTTCAAAAAGCGGTAGCATTAGTTTCAACTCTTTTGGAAGGCAAAGAATTAGGACTGAATTCATTTGATTTTATCAATTTGCACCAAAGGGATATTAAGTTAGACTTGGTGAAAAATCAGATTGAGTTTTTAACCAACGGAATTCAGGCCGTTAATCTTGAAAGACCGGCAAAACTAAACGACGGAATAGAGCCGTTATCAATTGACGAAGCAACCTATTTTGCCAATTTTTTTGATGAAAAGCGAAATCATTTAAAACTTAAAAAGTTTGTTCCTGCTTCCGGAGCTGCAAGTAGAATGTTCAAATTTTTAAACGAGTTTCTGCATGATTATAAGTTGGGAGAAGAGTCAATAAATGCGTACATCAACCGAAAAAAAGCAAAAAACTTATCACTTTTTTTAATTGGTGTAGAGAAGTTTTCGTTTTATAATGATGTGATTTATCGCTTAAAAAAACTTTATCCAGAGTTTGACACGTGGGGATATGATAGCAAACAATATGCATTTATAAAAACACTTTTATCCACAAAAGAATTTGATTTTGCCAATAAACCAAAAGGTGTTTTGCCTTTTCATAACTATCCTTCGCACATTGCAACGCCAATCGAAGAGCATTTGAATGAAGCTGTTGCTTATGCTTCTTCCAATCAAAAAGCTCATTTGCATTTCACGGTTTCAGAGGAGCATCAATCTGAATTTGAAAAAATTGTAGAAAATGTAAAAACAAAAATAGAAATTACTTCTCAAACAGAGATTAGTGTTGCCTATTCGTATCAGGATAAATCAACCGACAGCATTGCTTTAGATTTTGACAATCAGTTTGTTAGAGAAGATAATGACAGTTTGGTTTTTAGGCCAGGCGGTCATGGAGCCTTAATTCAAAATTTGAATAATTTGGATGCCGATGTAATTTTTGTAAAAAACATTGACAATGTGATTCAGAATCATTTAAATGAAATTTCGTTGTATAAAAAAGCTTTGGCAGGAATTTTATTAGATAAACAACATCAGATTTTCGATTACCTTCGAATGCTTGATGAAGATAATCTTAATAAAGAAACGTTGGATGAAATCGTGAATTTTATTCAGTCGAAATTACATTTTGAAGTAGTAGAAGATTTTTCTAAATATACCAAAGAAAGTAAAATCGACTATCTCAAAAATTATTTAAATCGACCAATTCGTGTATGTGGAATGGTTAAAAATGAAGGCGAACCCGGTGGAGGACCTTTTTGGGTGAGAGATAGAAAAGGATTAGTTTTTTTGCAAATTGTTGAGTCATCTCAAATTGATGAAAAGGATGCTAGTCAGATGAAAATACTAAAAAGTTCAACTCATTTTAATCCGGTTGATTTAGTGTGTGGAATTAGAAATTACCGAGGAGCCAATTTTGATTTAACTGAATTTGTAGATCATACCAGTGGTTTTATTGTTCATAAAAATAAAGGTGGGAAAGATTTGAAAGCGTATGAATTACCAGGACTTTGGAACGGAGCAATGGCAAAATGGTTAACTGTTTTTGTAGAAGTACCTTTGATAACATTTAATCCGGTAAAAACGGTGAATGATTTATTAAAAATAGCTCACCAACCGCAATAAAATGGAGGCCGAAAAAATCATAACAGAATTAACTTTCAAAGCCGTAAGAAGTAGCGGAGCAGGAGGACAAAACGTAAACAAAGTTTCGTCTAAAGTAGTGCTGTCTTTTGATGTGCTCAATTCACAAAGTTTGTCTGAGGAAGAAAAAACACTAATTTCAGAAAAACTAAAAACAAAATTAACGTTAGATGGAATTCTGATTTTAAACTGCGACGAAGATAGAAGTCAACTCAAAAACAAAGAAATTGTAACCAAACGTTTTTTGAAACTCATTCAAAACGCATTGGTCATTCCCAAAAAAAGAAAACCAACCAAAATTCCACGTTCTGTCATCGAAAAAAGAATTAAGGAAAAACGAACTACTTCAGAAACTAAACAAAACCGAAAGAAACCGGATGTTTAAAGGATAATTAATTCATTTTTTTGTCATTCCGCAAGATGACGAAGTCGAAATAGGAATCTCCTGCAAAGCAGGCCGTTTTTGTCATTGAATTTGATTTTTGCCATTGCCATTGATTTTTGTCATTGCCATTGAAAATCTTTTACTACCTTTGCACCGTCTCAAAGGGGTGCTCAAAATAACGAGCTGAGATCATACCCAACGAACCTAGAACAGGTAATGCTGTTTAGGGATTAGACAAAAAAGTAAATGTGCACGTTTATTTTGATGTCAAGAGTATCAATTTTAATTTTTAACCCAGAATAATTGCCCCTTTTATTCGTAATAATTTACGAATGAAAACTTTATTCAACAATCGCCAGTATGGCTCAAAAACGCTTAGTAGGTATTGCTTTGCGAGTTTTTTTCTATTTTCTTTTATCGGTTTTTCTCAGGAACAGCAAACGGTTGTCGATACAACCAAAACCAAAGACATTCCGTTAGATGAAGTCTTGGTTTCTGCCGTTCGCGTAACTGCTCAATCGCCGGTTACATTTTCCAATCTTCGCAAAGAAGAATTTCAATCTCGAAATCTGGGACAAGATATTCCGATTATGATGAATTATCTTCCCTCAGTAGTCACTACAACCGATGCCGGAGCAGGCGTGGGTTACACCGGAATTCGTGTTCGTGGTTCCGATGCAACACGTGTAAACGTGACCATCAACGGAATTCCTTATAACGATGCCGAAAGCCAAGGAACATTCTGGGTAAACATGCCCGATTTTGCCAGTTCAACCGAAAGTTTGCAATTGCAACGTGGAGTTGGAACATCTACCAATGGAGCTGGAGCATTTGGAGCGAGTTTAAACTTGTTAACCGACTCGTATTCTAAAGAAGCCAGTGGTGAAATTTCCAATTCCTACGGAAGTTTTAATACCAGAAAACACACTGTAAAATTCAGTACAGGCTTAATGAATGACAGATTTGAAATTGCAGGACGATTATCTAATGTTGTTTCAGATGGTTATATCGACAGAGCTTCATCCGATTTGAAATCGTATTTTTTGCAAGGAACGTATGTTGGCGAAAACACTTTAATTAAAGCTCTTGCTTTTGGAGGAACTCAAAAAACCTATCAAGCATGGAATGGTCTGGAAGATCTCGAATTATTGGAAAATGACAGAACGTTCAACACGGCCGGAATGTATTTTGATGACGAAGGAAACATGAAATTTTATGACAATGAAGTAGATAATTATCAGCAAGATCATTATCAATTGCATTGGAATGAACGTTGGAATGACAATTGGAGCACGAATTTAGCCTTTCATTATACTAAAGGAAAAGGCTATTTTGAACAATATAGAGAAGATGAAGATTTTGCTGATTATGGTTTAAATCCAATTTCTTTGGGAGGAGAAACCATCGATGTAACCGATTTAATTCGTCGTCGTTGGTTGGATAATGATTTTTACGGAACGACTTTTTCATTAAATTATAAAAAAGATAAAGTTGATTTTATTTTTGGTGGAGGAGCCAATAAATATGAAGGAGCTCATTTTGGTGAAATCATTTGGGCAGAATTTGCCTCGCAAAGTGAAATTAGAGATCGCTATTATGATGATTTTTCAACCAAAACCGATGTCAATGTTTTTGGAAAAATGAATTATGATTTAACTTCAAAATGGCGACTTTTTGGAGATATTCAATACAGAAATGTTGGTTTTAAAGCCAATGGCGAAGATACCGGAATTGTGAACGACAATTTTAATTTCATTAATCCAAAAGCCGGAATTACTTTCACTTTAAATCAAAATAATAATTTTTATTTTTCGTATGCCAAAGCCCAACGCGAACCAAACCGAAATGACTATGAAAACGGGAGTCCAAAACCTGAAAAATTAGATGATTTTGAGTTAGGATGGAGATATGCAACAGAAAACGTAAAATTGAATGTTAACAGTTATTTGATGATGTACAAAGACCAATTGGTTTTAACAGGAGAATTAAATGATGTAGGAGCACCAATTCGTGCCAACAGTGGTGATAGTTACCGAGTTGGTTTAGAAGTTGATGCTACTTTAAAACTTTCAGATAAATTCTATTTGCAGCCTAATTTTACGGTTAGCCAGAACAAAAACCAAGACTTCATTTTTCAACGGGATGGAGTTGTTGAAAACTTAGGTTCAACCAACATTGCTTTTTCGCCAAATTTTATTGCAGCGAATCGTTTCACTTTTGTCCCAGTTAAAAATTTACAGCTTTCCTTTTTATCAAAGTTTGTGAGTGAACAATTTATGGGGAATATCGATGCAGAAAGTTCAAAATTAGATGCTTATTATGTAAATGATTTTAATGTTTCGTATGAAATCAAAACGAATAAAATTTTTAAAGCAATTCGATTTAGTGCGTTAGTGAACAATATTTTTAACCTTAAATACGAAAGTAATGGCTATTTCTATACGTATGATGACGATTTTTCATCGCCGGGAACTATTACAACTATTGAAGGAGCCGGTTTTTATCCGCAAGCGGGAATTAATTTCCTTTCAGGAATAAGCCTATTATTTTAGTATAAAGAAGAAATCCTGACTTTGCGGTCAGGATTTCTTTTAATTATAAACTCTTACAAACGCACCATTTACTTCTGTCCGATATCGTTTCATCGGATAATCTAAAGTTCCTAAGCCGGTAAATAAGTTATACGATTCTTCATCACAAGGACAAATGGCGTTTGTGCTTTGAATCGTCATGGTTGAACAAGAACTCAACGGTTGATTTGGACAAGCTGCATCAAAAGCATTATAGCCACTTCCGGTGTTAAAAACTATAATTCCTCTCACGCCGGCATTTCCTTGTGAAATATAAACCGAGTTTCCGGCAAATTTTAATGAGCTGTAAAGTGGTAAATCAGTATTAATATCTACCGTAAAAGTATAATTTGGGATATTGGGATTAAAATTGTTAAAGCGTTCTTTTTCACATCCTGAGAGGAAAACACTAAAAACCAACAACAAAACAAACTTTTTCATAAACATTTTTTTCATTTGGCAAATTTAATTTAATTACCTTTGAGTAGCCTTATAAAGGAATAAATTTTCAAATAATTAAAAATTATACTATCTTTGTTGAAAGGAATCCTCTCAAAGGGGATTTTTTCTATTTTATATAACGATAAAAATAACGATTTTATATATCAAAGTTCAACTTTTATGAATTTTGAAAAATTGAATTGCAACAAAAAACACATGAAGTTATGAGTACAGTATCGTATTACACCGCAGAGGGTTTAAAAAAACTAAAAGAAGAATTAGAAAATCTTAAACATATTGAACGACCAAAAGCATCACAAGCCATCGCAGAAGCAAGAGATAAAGGTGATTTGTCTGAAAATGCAGAATATGATGCTGCAAAAGAAGCTCAAGGATTATTGGAAATGAGAATTTCTAAAATGGAAGAAGTATATTCAAATGCCCGATTAATTGACGAATCGCAACTTGATCTATCAAAAGCATTAGTGTTATCTAACGTAAAAATTAAAAACCAAGCCAACGGCATGGAAATGAAATATACGTTGGTGGCCGAAAGTGAAGCCGATTTAAAAACAGGAAAAATATCAGTAACTTCTCCTATCGGAAAAGGATTATTAGGAAAATCTGTTGGCGATGTAGCCGAAATTACAGTACCAAACGGCGTTTTAAAATTTGAAGTGTTAGAAATTTCAAGAGATTAATTTTTTTGAAAATTTAAATCAATGGCAAGCATTTTTACCAAAATAATCAACGGCGAAATTCCATCCTATAAAATTGCAGAAGATGAATATTTTATTGCTTTTTTAGATGTAAATCCTAATGCTGTTGGACATACACTGTGTGTTCCAAAACAAGAAATCAATAAGATTTTCGAAATGGAAGAAGACCATTATTTGGCTTTGATGAAGTTTTCGAGAATAGTGGCAGTTGCTTTGGAAAAAGCAATTTCGTGTAAAAGAGTAGGGATGAGTGTGATTGGCTTAGAAGTTCCTCATGTTCATGTTCACCTGATTCCGTTACAAGAAATGGACGATATGCGATTTCAACGGAAAGTGAGCTTAACCAAAGAAGAATTTGAAGCAACAGTGCAGAAAATAAAGAATGAATTATAAAAAAATCCCGATGAACTCGGGATTTTTAGTTTTATATTTTTGTTAAAACCATGTTAGCCGGAATTCTAAACGGAGTTTGATCGCTTGGATTACAATTTCTACCCCAATCTATATTTGTTCTATTCCAACCGATGGTTTCAACACCATTCGTATTTGAATATAGTAAATTAACTTCACCCATTATTCTACGGCCACATGGATTGGAACTTGGTTCATCAAAAAAAATATAAAAACTATCAAACCTGAAAGAACCCATATCACTATCAGCAAAATAGTTATTCGTTACGTTGTATATTTCAACACCATTCAGTTTATATTCATAATGACCAACTAGTTTGTCTGAAAAAACAGTTATTTTAGTGTTACCTATCGGTGTTTCTCTAACTTGAGTATGTTTTGTAAAAGTGATTTTAAAATAATGTCCTCCATTAGTATATTCCCAAGTTCCTACATATTTATTTAAAAGATTGTTAACATCTTTATAGTATACATGCTTTGGTTGATTGGGTTCATAAAAAGTTTCAATGGGTCTTTCAATAACCTGTGCCGAAAGTGTCACTGCACTAAAAAGAAATAAAAATAGGCTTGATATTGTTTTCATAATAAAAAAGCGGCTTTCATTTATACCAAAAGCCGCTATGGCTATAAATTATAGTTATGAGATGTGTTTTATATTTTTGTTAAAACCATATTAGCCGGAATTCTAAATGGAGTTTGATCGCTGGGGTTACAACTTGCCCCCCAATCTATATTTGTTCTATTCCAACCGATGGTTTCAACACCATTCGTATTTGAATATATTAAATTAACATCACCCATTATTCTACGGCCACATGGATTAGAACTTGGTTCGTCAAAAAATATAGAAAAGCCATCAAAAGCAAAAGCTCCGCTGGTACTTAAAGCAAAATCATCATTATTAATATTGTAAATTTCAATACCATTCAACCTATATAGATAATGACCAACTAACCTGTCTGTGTATATCGTAGTTTTAGTGTTAGCAATAGGGGTTTCTCTAATATATATTTGTTTGATAAAAGTGATTTTAAAATAATGACTACTACTATTATATTCCCAAGTGCCAACATATTGGTCTAGAAGATTATTGACATCTTTATAGTATACGTGACTTGGCTGATTTGGTTCATAGAATGATTCGATTGGTTTTTCAATAACCTGAGCAGAAAGAGTTACTATTGTAAAAAGTAATAAGAATATGATTGCTTGTGTTTTCATAATAAATAAGGTTTTTAATTTTGTTTTGTCCAATTATAGTTGTCATTATTGTTTGCAGGGTGTGGGGCATAATAAAAATCAATACCCCAAACCATCTCTTTAAAAAAAGCTATAAAATTTTGAAGTAGAAGATTTTTGTATTCTTCATTAGTGCAAGTACCATTACATTCATTTTGAGATTTTTTTATCACCTTTTTTTCATACGCACCTCTAAAAAGTAGTTTAGCTTGACGGGTAGAATAATAACTATTAAACTCTTCAATTTCAATAGGATTACTAACACGTAAAGCATGAACGCCATCTTCTGACACCATTATAAAAGTGATGTTATTGTTTTCGGGAGAATTAGGGTTTAAGTTGTTTTTTTGAATAAAAAAGTCAACCATACCCAATACGTCTTCTGCACTAAAGATAGGGTTTAAACCCGTATGATGTTTATGCATTCTAATGATTGGGTTATTCACACTTACAGGAGGAAAGCCTGTGCCATCAACTCCATTGGATTGAGCAGGATAAGCAGAATAAGTGCCATTGCTATTAAGTTTAAACTCCATGCCTTGTTCAATTGGATTGTCTGTATTTGCTGCTAATTGGTCTATGTAGTTTCTTAGTCCATTAGTGCCATTCTCGTTTTGATTGGTTATCTTTTTTAATTCTTTTATATGATTCACCTCACTATTTGTTAAAATTGGCGATGTTATCGATCCATCCTCATTGAACAAGCCTGGAGGCTCTGAAGTATTGTTGCTCCCGCCGGGAGTACTACCACCTCCAACTGATGAACTTCCTCCCGGGTTAGAGCCTCCAGAGCCCGGAAACGTAATACCTGGAACACATTCATATCTGTAAGTGTACTTATATCTTGCTTTAACATTAGCATCGCAAGGTGGTGTAGTTGGCGACCATGGCCAGTGGACATATTCTGAACACATAATGGCCTCCACAATAATGGTGGTTTGAACTGTTCCATCGCAAGCAATTGGATAAATATTTGAACCCTCAATTGCACCTCCTCCTTCCTCATCAACATGTGTGAATTTAATTGAACCTCCTGGTCCAGGTTCTGCCCTGAAAGTTGTAATTCCTCCCTCAAATGGTTGGTTTTTGTCATTTAACCAATTTTCGGTAGGGCTATATTTTGTAATAAATGCATCGGTGTTTCCTTCTTTCTCTTCTAAAGTAAGATTGTAAAATCTACTGGCTATCGTGTCCGATGTCTTGATATACATCGTATAAGATTTGTATGTTCCTGAGGTTATTTCTTTGATTATATCTGTATATATTTCAATATCAGAATCATCTCCTGTTCTGGCATTATGATTAGTTAAGCTTGAATTTGCTTTATTCATAATCATTTTTACTGCGGGTTTATTCTTTAAAACCTGCATCTTTCTAGAAAAATCTTCATACGTAATCGTTTTAATATCAATCTCTTTGATTTGCTTTTTTTGTAAATCGATATCTTCGTAAAAATCTTTTTCACACGAAGAGAAAAGGAAGAGAAAAATAATGAAACTTAAAAGTGATTTAAATTTGTGTGTCATGATAAAAAAATTAATTGGTTTAGATTCATTTTTTTAATAATGAGTTAAAACCAAATTATCATGCTTCACAATTTTCAAATATAAATTATCAGTAGTTTAATATTAATTTGAAAAATAATAAAGACCGTAAAAAATTGATTTCTCTCAATTATTTACGTTTGAATTTGGAAATACTAATTAACAAAAAATTTCTTTATGTAAAATGTTTTTTTGCTATTTTTTATAAGTATTTAGATTATTCAGTCTAAAATCGAATTTTTTCAATTAAAAAATCCCGAAATTATCGGGATTTTTCGTTTTATCTTTTTATCAAACTTATCAGAAAAAGTAAGACCCAAGCTCCTCCGGCAGCAATTAGAATTTGCCAAAGTAATCCGCCTCCACCAATTCCGAAATGACCAGCTAACCAGCCACCAACAAATCCTCCAATGATTCCAACAATAATGTTACCGATTAATCCAAAACCTGAACCTTTCCAAAGTTGACCTGCAAGCCATCCCGAGATAGCACCGATGAGTAAGAAATACAAAAAATTCATAAAAATTGATTTTATTGGTTAATAATGTTAAAATTATAAAAAATAAATGACAATTTAATAAATATTATATTTTTTTGAAACTAACCATCATCGTAGTGCCTTTTCCAACTTCCGATTGAGAGACTTTTATTTTTCCTTTATGGTATTCTTCCACAATGCGTTTTGTTAGCGATAAGCCTAATCCCCAACCGCGTTTTTTGGTGGTAAATCCGGGTTCAAATACTTTTTTAAACTGATTTTTCGGAATCCCTTTTCCTGAATCCGAGACTAAAATTTTTACTTCTTTTTCGTCTTCAATAATCGTGAGTGATAATTTTCCACGACCTTTCATCGCATCAATCGCATTTTTTACCAAATTTTCAATAGTCCAGCTATGAAGGGTTGGATTCAAGTTCACCAAAATAGTTTTGGTTGGTGCCGAAAACGAAAATTCAATTTGCTTCGAAAAACGCGACTTTAAATAATCGAAAGATTGAATGGTTTCCGAAACCAAATCTAATTCTTCCAAAACAGGTTCTGAGCCAACTTTAGAAAAACGATCGGCAATGGTTTGCAATCGAGTGATGTCTTTTTGAATTTCTTTGATGGTGTTTTCTTCTACATTTTCAATTTTTAATATTTCCAACCAACCAATTAATGACGAAAGTGGTGTGCCAATTTGATGTGCCGTTTCTTTTGCCATTCCGGCCCAAAGTTTATTTTGAGTGGCAACTTTTGTACTTCTGTAGTAATTGTAAACCAAAGCGGTAAATAGGATGATAATCAGAATTAACGCAATTGGATAATATTTTAATTTGTTTAGTAAAGACGAATTTCCATAATACAAATACCAAAATTTTCCGGTATTATATTCAATAACAATTGGAGTGTTCTCCTTTTTTAATTTTTCTAGAAATTGATTTAATTTTTCTTTATTTGAAATGATATTTTCATCAATATTGATTTGATTGATGATTGTATCATTTTCGGTCACGATAATAGGAATTGTTTTGTTGTTGTTAATGATTTGAAGTGGTAACTCAATATCATCTGTTTCCAAATTTGCATTATTCACAGTTTTCAGGCTTTCAGCCCAAAGTTCCATTTTTATTTTTTCTTCGTTTTTAAATATTTGAAAAAAAGTATAAGTATTCCAAAGAATCAGTGAAACGATCACAAAAGAAGTGAGAATCAAAAACCATCGGGTTACATTTCTGCTTTCGGAAAACTGCATAAATTTGTATTTAGGATAAAAGTAGTAAAATCTTGTGTTAATTGAAAAATTCAATCGTCAAATACTGCTCAATTTTATACATTTGTATAAACTCAGAAAAACAATGGTTAGTATTTCTCCAAAAGATGTTTCTCCTTTAAAATTACAAGGTTATTTGCAAAGTTCAGTTGGTCCGAGACCTATTGCATTTGCCAGTACTGTTGACGCAAATGGCAATCCGAATTTGTCTCCATTCAGTTTTTTTAACGTGTTTAGTTCCAATCCGCCGATTTTAGTTTTTTCACCTGCCAGAAGAGTGCGGGATAATACCATCAAACACACTTTAATTAATTGTGAAGCCACAAAAGAAGTGGTAATTAATGTGGTGAATTTTGATATTGTTCAGCAAATGTCACTCTCAAGTACAGAATATGCCGATGGTGTGAACGAGTTTCTAAAATCAGGTTTAACCATGTTGCCTTCTGAGGTTGTAAAACCATTTCGTGTGGCCGAAAGTCCCGTTCAATTTGAATGTAAAGTCAATCAAATTATTAGTTTAGGAACAGAAGGTGGAGCGGGGAATTTAATTATTTGTGAAGTCGTAAAATTACACATTGATGAATCTATTTTAGATGAAAATGGTAACATCAACCAACATAAAATCGATTTGGTTTCACGCATGGGAGCCAATTGGTATTCGCGTTCCAACCAAGGTCTTTTTGAAATCCCAAAACCATTGGCAACGTTAGGAATTGGAGTCGATCAAATTCCTGATTTTATTAAAGAAAGCCCCGTGTTTACTGGAAATGATTTAGGAATGTTAGGAAATGTAGAAAGTTTGCCATCAACCGAAGAAATTAATATATTTGTAAACGAAAATATTCAGGTGAAAGGAGTTTTGAGTTCTGCCGATGAAATGAAAGTGCATCAAAAAGCAAAAGAATTCCTTAACAAGCAAGATGCCCTTTCGGCCTGGAAAGTTTTATTAGCCAAACGAGTTTAATATTAGCCAAATTAATAATTTTTAAAATCAAGATCATGGAAGTTACAGGAAAAATCAAAGTAATTAACGCAGAACAACAAGTAAGTGCTTCGTTTAAAAAAAGAGAATTAGTGGTTACCACCGATGAGCAATATCCACAACATATTATCATGGAATTTACACAAGATAAGTGTGATTTGCTTAACTCTTACAAAGTGGGTGAAGGTGTAAAAGTATCCATTAACATTAGAGGAAGAGAGTGGGTGAGTCCACAAGGTGAAACAAAGTATTTCAACTCTATTCAAGGTTGGAGAATTGAGCGTTTGCAAGCAGAAGCTCCGGCAACTCAAATGCCTCCTGTGCCTGCAGCGGAAGCTTTTGAACCGGCTACCAACTTTAATGAAGAGGAGCACGACGATTTACCATTTTAATTCTTATACTAAAAAGTGAACAAATTCCAAATTTCAACTAAATATGTTGGAGTTTGGAATTTCTTATTTAGATTTTAATTACCGATGTATTTTTTAAGCAAAGATTTATATTTTCCTCCTGTTTCGGAAGCTTCCTATGAAGGGATTTTGGCTGTTGGTGGCGATTTGAGTACAGAACGATTGCTTTTGGCTTATCAAAACGGTATTTTTCCTTGGTTTGAAGAAGATGAGCCTATTTTATGGTGGAGCCCGCCGCAACGAATGGTGGTGAATCCGAAAGAATATAAAATTGCTAAAAGTTTACGGAATATTCTAAACAGAAAGATTTTTGAAGTTACGTTCAATCAAAATTTTTCTGAAGTTATCGAACATTGCCAAACCATCAAACGAAAAGGGCAACAAGGAACGTGGATTACCGATTCGATGTTTGAATCCTATCTAAAACTACATGAATTAGGAATCGCAAAATCGGTTGAAGTTTGGCAAAACAACGAATTGGTCGGCGGTTTATACGGTGTTGATTTGGGTAACGTTTTTTGTGGTGAAAGTATGTTCAGCAAAGTTCCCAATGCAAGTAAAGTAGCATTCGTTTCTTTGATTGAAAAGTTAAAGCAAGAAAATTATCTTTTATTGGATTGCCAAGTGCATAATGATCATTTAGAAAAATTAGGTGCGTTTGAAATTTCCAGAGATACTTATTTAAAAATTCTTAAATCTAAACGCTAATTTCTTTTCCAACAATCTAAAAAATGATCGTTCACCATTCCTGTTGCTTGCATATGTGCATACATCGTCGTTGGTCCGATAAATTTGAAACCTCTTTTTTTCAAATCTTTGCTAATTTTTTCAGCTAATGGACTGTAAGCTGGTACTTCGCTAAAAGAAGTGAAATTATTGACAATTGGTTTTCCATCCACATAACTCCAAATAAATTTAGAAAAAGAACCAAATTCTTCCTGCACTTTCATAAATGCTTTTGCATTGCTGATTGCTGAATTTATTTTTAATGTATTTCGAATGATTCCGGCATCTTTCATCAATTCTTGTACTTCATAATCGCCAAACAAAGCAATTTGTTTATAATCGAAATTGAGAAATGCTTTTCTGAAATTTTCTCGCTTTTTTAGAATCAAATGCCAACTCACTCCGGCTTGAAATGTTTCTAAAATTAAAAATTCAAACAACTTCTGATCATCAAAAACCGGTTCGCCCCATTCTTCATCATGATAATTACGATATAAATCATCTTTTTCGCACCAAGCACACCTTGTTTTAGTTTCCATATTGTTTCAATTATTTAACAAATATAAAAAATCAAAGCTTTAATTTGATATTAATGTTTATTTTAGGGTTGATAATTTAAAAAATGATAAAAATTTGAGTGTGGTGTACAAAAATTGGGGGTTATTAATACATTTGTGTAATAATTAGAAATAATTTAGTGATGAAAATAGGGGTTCCGAAGGAAATCAAAAATAATGAAAGTCGAGTTGGAATGACTCCTGCAGGTGTTTTTGAATTGATTAAAAACAATCATACTGTTTATGTTCAACAAGATGCCGGTTTTGGAAGCGGTTTTTTTGACACGGATTATGCAGTGGTTGGTGCAATTTTAGTTCCAACAGCGGCTGAAGTGTATGCTCAAGCCGATATGATTGTGAAAGTGAAAGAACCTATCGCAGAAGAATATCCATTGATAAAAAAAGGCCAAATTGTTTTTACTTATTTTCATTTTGCTTCCAGTGAAGAATTGACGATTGCGATGTTGGAATCCAAATCAATTTGCATTGCTTATGAAACGGTGGAAGAAACAGACGGTTCATTGCCATTACTGACCCCAATGTCTGAAGTTGCCGGAAGAATGGCCATTCAACAAGGAGCAAAATATTTAGAAAAACCAATTAAAGGAAGAGGTGTATTGCTGGGAGGCGTTCCCGGAGTTCCACCTGGAAAAGTGTTGGTTTTGGGAGCGGGAATTGTCGGTATTCAAGCAGCAAAAATGGCAGCCGGTTTAGGGGCACACGTTACGATTTTGGATATCAATATGAAACGACTTCGGTATGTAAATGATGTGATGCCAAGTCACGTTGTAACTGAATTTTCGAGTGAATATAATATTAGAAGGCACATCAAAAACCACGATTTGATTATTGGTGCGGTATTAATTCCGGGGGCAAAAGCTCCTAAATTAATTACCCGAGATATGTTGAAAGAAATGCATCCCGGAACAGTAATGGTGGATGTTGCGGTCGATCAAGGTGGTTGTTTTGAAACGACTGTCGCAACTACGCACGAGAATCCAACCTATATTATTGATGATGTTGTGCATTATTGTGTGGCGAATATGCCGGGAGCAGTTCCGTACACGTCAACATTAGCCTTAACGAATGTGACATTGCCATACGTTTTAAAATTAGCGAACTTAGGATGGAAAGCGGCCACAGAACGCTATCCGGATTTAGGAAAAGGGCTCAATATTGTTCAGGGAGAAATTGTCTATAAAGAATTAGCCGAAACGTTCAATTTTAGTTAATAGGTTTTATTTGTTTGTTTGTTTAAAAATCCCATCGCAGCCAAGGTGATGGGATTTTGTATTTATTATTTTTTGGAAATCGTTTCACAATATAATTCTTCCACTTTTTTTCTAGCCCAATCGGTTTTTCTCAAAAAAGTTAAACTGGATTTGATGGACGGATTTTCAGTGAAACATTTAATTTTTATTTTTTGACTTAAGTTTTCAAAACCATAAAATTCAACTAAATATTCAACTATTGATTGTAATGTTTTCCCGTGGAGAGGATCGTTGTTTTGCATTTTGTAAATTTAACTAAAAACCATAAAAAAACCTCAATCATTACAATTGAGGTTTTAGCATATTATATTCGATAGAAATTATCCTAAAGCAACTCTTTTGAAACCTGTAATTTCAACATTGAAACCTTTTACATAATCACTAACTTTTTTGCTATCATCTTTGATAAAGTTTTGATCTAACAAAGCTTTTTCTTGATCTAAAGTAGTGTTATCAGAGATAAAACGTTGGATTTTTCCAGGAATGATTTTATCCCAAATTTGCTCTGGTTTACCTTCTGCTTTCAATTCAGCTTTAGCATCTTCTTCCGCTTGTTTTAAAACTTCTTCTGTTAATTGAGAGAAAGAAATATATTTAGGAACATTTTTTAATGTTTTTCCTAAACGTTTTGCTTCTTCATTTTCTTTTTCGATTATAGCAATACGAGCAGCAAGTTCAGAAGCAACGAAAGCAGGATCAAAATCTTTGTAAGATAAAGTATCTGCTCCCATTGAAGCTACTTGCATAGAGATGTCTTTCGTTAAAACTTCTGCATCTGCAATTGCTGATGAAATAGCAGTTAAAGCAGCAATTTTGTTCACGTGTACATACGATCCAACAAAAGCACCTTCTAAAATTTCAAAACCACCGATTTCAATTTTTTCACCGATAACACCAGTTTGCTCGATTAATTTTTCAGCAACGGTCATGTTTCCCTCAAATGAAGAAGCTAAAAATTCTTCTTTAGAAGAAAAGTTGATTGCTTTTTCTACTAATTGTTTAGCCAAAGAAACGAATGATTCGTTTTTACCTACGAAATCAGTTTCACAGTTCAAAGTAATTACAGCACCTTTGGTTTTGTCTGCATTTATAAAAGCAACAGCAGCACCTTCACTAGACTCACGGTCAGAACGGTTAGCAGCAACTTTTTGCCCTTTTTCTCTAAGGATTTGTATAGCTTTATCGAAATCTCCTTCAGCTTCAACCAAAGCTTTTTTACAGTCCATCATTCCGGCACCTGTAGTTTGTCTTAATTTATTTACGTCTGCAGCAGTAATTGTTGCCATTTTGTATCTATTTTTAAGTTTAAATTTTTATGTAAAAAAACAAATTCCAATATTCAAATTCCAAATTCCAATTTTATTAAATCATCAATTTTTAAAGAGACAATTTTTTGGAACTTGGAATTTTTCCTATCGGAATTTATAGTTATTTATTCTTCTGAAGTTGTTTTAGCTTCTTCTGCTTCCATTGCTGGAGCAGCTTCTACTGCTACTACTTCTTCAACTGTATCTTCAGCAACAGTATCGCCATCTTTTTCAGATCCTCTTTCAGAAAGACCTTCGATGATAGCACCGGTTACTAAAGATAAAATTTTATCGATTGATTTAGAAGCATCATCATTAGCTGGGATAACGTACTCAACTTGACGTGGGTCAGAGTTGGTGTCAACCATAGCAAAAACTGGAATGTTTAATTTTTGAGCTTCTTTTACTGCGATGTGTTCAGCTTTGATATCTACTACAAATAATGCAGCAGGTAATCTTGACATGTCAGCGATAGAACCTAAGTTCTTCTCTAGTTTAGCACGAAGACGATCTACTTGAAGTCTTTCTTTTTTAGAAAGAGTATTAAAAGTGCCATCTTTCTTCATTCTATCAATAGAAGCCATTTTTTTCACAGCTTTACGGATAGTTACGAAGTTAGTAAGCATACCACCAGGCCATCTTTCCGTGATATACGGCATGTTCGCTGCAGCTGCTTTCTCGGCTACGATATCTTTTGCTTGTTTTTTGGTAGCTACGAAAAGTACTTTTCTACCAGATGCTGCAATTTTTTTCAAGGCTTCGTTAGCCTCTTCAATTTTAGCAGCAGTTTTATATAGGTTAATGATATGAATACCATTACGTTCCATATAAATGTAAGGAGCCATGTTCGGGTCCCATTTACGAGTCATGTGTCCAAAATGAACGCCAGCCTCTAGTAAGTCTTTAACTTCAACTTTGTTTGCCATTTTTGTACTAGTTTACGTTCTGTTGATTAGCAATAATGTAGTAGCGATTACTCTGGTCTTCATTATTTAGATGCTAAACTAATTTTCCGATCGCATCGGAATAATAACAACAATAACTTTTTTAATAATAATTTTGTAATTCGATTAACGTTTAGAGAATTGGAATCTCTTACGAGCTTTCTTCTGTCCAAATTTCTTACGTTCTACCATTCTTGGATCTCTTGTTAGCAATCCTTCTGGTTTCAAGATAGCTCTGTTATCAGCTTCTACCTCACACATTGCTCTTGCAATAGCCATTCTCACAGCTTCTGCTTGCCCTGTTGAACCACCACCATATACATTTACTTTTACGTCAAAGTTAGTTGCATTTTCTGTCATAGACATTGGTTGCATCACTTTGTACTGTAAAGTAGCAGTAGGGAAGTAGTTTTCAAATTCTCTTTTGTTTACGGTGATTTTTCCTGTTCCTTCTGAAACATAAACACGTGCCACAGCACATTTTCTTCTACCGATTTTGTGAATAACTCCCATTACTTTAGATCGTTTAAGTTAACGGTTTTTGGTTGTTGAGCTCCATGTTTGTGCTCAATACCAACATTTACATTTAAATTGCGGAATAGTTGAGCACCTAATTTGTTTTTAGGTAACATTCCTTTTACAGCCTTTTCTACTAAAGTTGCAGGGTTTTTTTGTTGCAATACTTTAGCCGTTAGGCTTCTTTGTCCACCTGGGTAACCTGTGTGACGGATGTACGTTTTGTCATCCAACTTGTTACCAGTCAGGTTGATTTTTTCTGCGTTGATAACGATTACGTTATCACCACAATCAACGTGCGGGGTATAATCAGGCTTGTATTTACCTCTCAATAGCATCGCTACTTTTGAAGCAAAACGTCCTAAGTTATGACCCTCAGCATCTACAACAATCCACTGCTTATCTGCGGTAGCTTTGTTGGCTGAAACTGTCTTGTAGCTTAATGTGTTCACAATAATTTATTTTAATTAAACATTCCATCCCCAATAAAGGGGTTGCAAAAGTACAATTAATTATTATAAAAGCAAATAGCAATTTGAGATTATTTTTAATGACTTATTTTTAGACGACTAATTTTGCTAATACTGCTGATTTTAAAGGTGTAAGTAATGGATTTATTTCGAATTTATTTTGGTTATTAAACGGTCAATTCATCGATTTTTTAAAAATAAAATGAGTTTTCATCATCAGATAAATGTCAATCACATTAAATCTATTCATTATTTTACTATTTTTACGTCTAAATTCGAAAGATATGAAGCCAAAAGCAACATTAAAACAAATTTCAAAAGATTTAGGAATTTCCGTTTCTACGGTTTCTAAAGCCTTGAGTGATAGTCATGAAATTAGTGAACCTACTAAAATAAGGGTTCAGGAGTATGCCAAGCTTCAAAATTATAAGCCAAATTCAATGGCTAAGAATTTAAAAAACCAGCGAACAAACACAATTGCGGTAATTATACCTAATATATTGAATCCATTTTTTGCCAAAGTGTTTAGCGGAATTGAAAAAGCCGCCAATGCAAAAGGCTATAATGTAATTACCTATATATCTAACGAATCACTTAGCAAAGAAAAGCAAGCCATGGATTTGTTGAGCAATGGAACAGTAGATGGTTTTATTCTATCGGTTTCGGAAGAATCACAAGCCAAAAATGTTTCTTCACACTTTAAAGAAATTCTTCGTGAAGGATTGCCAATTGTGATGTTTGACCGAATCATGGAAGATGTTAATTGCGATAAAGTAATTGTAGATGATTTTGAATCATCTGTGGAAGCAGTGAATCATTTGTTGAAATTGAAATGTAAAAAAATTGCGTTACTTTCTTGTATTGATAATTTAAGTGTTGGAAAACATCGTGCGTTGGGTTATGAAAGAGCTTTGCAAGACAATAAAATAAGCATTAACGAAAAGTATATCATCATAACTGACAGTCAAGAAGATTTTGATGCCCGTTTAGAAAAATTATTAGCATCAAAAGAAGTAGATGGAATTTTGGCTGTTGATGAACATTCTTCTACTATGGCGATGAAAGTTGCCATTCAGAAAGGAATTAAAATACCGGAAGAATTATGTATAATTGGTTTTGCAGACGGAGTTTGGTCACGTAGATTAACACCAAGTTTATCCACCATCAGTCAACACGGGCCGGAAATTGGTGAAGAAGCCGCCAAACTTCTAATCGAAAAACTCGAACGAAAACAAGAAACACCAACTTATAGAACTACGGTTGTTAAAACGGAATTGAGACAACGGGATTCAACGAGGAGGGTTTAGGGTATTTCAACTTTGTCAAAGTTTAGAACTTTGACAAAGTTTTTACTCCTGACTAAAAACTCCCCACTATCAATGAGCCTCCAACCAATTCCTTCCCATCCCCAAATCCACATCCAACGGAACATTCAATTTAAAAGCATTCTCCATTTCGTGTTTAATCATCGGTTGAATTTTTTCCAATTCCGAATTGTGTACATCAAACACCAACTCATCGTGTACCTGCAATAACATTTTGGATTGCCAGTTTTCGGAAGTCAATTTTTGATGAATGTTTATCATCGCGATTTTGATGATATCGGCAGCAGAACCTTGAATGGGAGCGTTGACAGCATTTCGTTCAGCACCGCTTCGCACCATCGCATTCGCGGAATTAATATCTTTTAAATAACGTCGTCTTCCTAAAACGGTTTGTACATAACCATTTTCTCTGGCAAAATCTACTTGGTGTGCCATGTATGCTTTCAATTTTGGATAAGTGGCATAATAGGCATCAATCAACTCGGCACTTTCTTTTCGGGATAAATTCGTTTGGTTGGAAAGTCCGAATGCAGAAACACCATAAATGATTCCGAAGTTCACCGTTTTGGCATTGCTTCGTTGTTCTTTGGTGACTTCTTCCAGCGGAACATTGAACACTTTTGCAGCAGTACTTTTGTGAATATCTTCGTTGTTTTGAAAGGCTTTAATCATATTTTCTTCGCCTGATAAAGCGGCAATAATGCGAAGTTCTATTTGCGAATAATCGGCAGAAACTAATGTATAATTTTCATCTCTGGCAATGAACGCTTTTCGGATTAATCGTCCTCTTTCGGTACGAATCGGAATGTTTTGCAAATTCGGATTATTCGAACTCAATCGTCCGGTTGCCGCAACCGTTTGCATATAATCAGTGTGAACTCGTTGCGTTTTTGGATCTACTTGGTTGGGCAATGCATCAATATAGGTGCTTTGTAATTTCACCATTTGTCGCCATTCCAAAATGTCTTTCACAATTTGGTGCTCGTTCACTAAATAACTCAACACCTCTTCACCCGTCGCATACTGACCGGTTTTGGTTTTCTTTTGTTTGGCTCCGCCGATTTTTAATTTATCAAATAAAATATCGCCTAATTGTTTTGGAGAAGCTAAATTGAACTTTTCACCGGCCGTTTCATAGATTTTCTGTTCAAAATCAGTGATGTCTTTTTGCATTTCCACCGACATTTTTTTCAGAAATTCCACATCCAATCGAATGCCTTCAGATTCCATTGCGGCTAAAACCGGAATTAACGGAATTTCGATTTCATCAAACAATTTCTTAGTTTCGGCTTTGTCTAAAATCGGACTGAAAACTTCTTTTAGTTGAAACGTAATATCAGCATCTTCGGCAGCATATTCTTTGATGTCTTCAAGATTAACATCACGCATTGATTTCTGATTTTTACCTTTTTTTCCAATTAATGTTTCGATGGATTTTGGCGAATATTTCAAATATGTTTCCGATAAAACATCCATATTATGACGCATATCGGGATTAATCAAATAATGAGCAATCATCGTGTCAAACAATTTTCCTTTAACAGAAATGCCATAATTCGCTAAAATTTTCAAATCATATTTGATGTTCTGACCGATTTTTTCAATGGTTTCACTTTCAAAAAAAGGTCTGAATTTTTCAATTAATTGTTGAGCCTCTTGCTGATTTTCGGGAAACGGAATGTAGAATGCTTTTCCTTTTTCCCACGAAAGTGCCAAACCAACTAATTCGGCATTCAACGCATCAATTCCGGTTGTTTCGGTATCAAAACAAACAGAAGTTTGATTCATTAAATTTTGTAAAAGCAGTTTTAAATGTAAATCACCTTGAACCAATTCATAATGATGAGAAGTCGTTTCTAATGTAGCATAAAACGAATTTGTTCTCACTTCATCCGAATCATCATCGCTAAAACCAAACAAGTCAAATTGATCTTCGTTGGATTTTTTGGTCGGAACTTTTTTGGCTGCTTTTGGTGTTTCCAATGTTTCGGAAGCGGCTTCATTGATGTCAATTTCGTCATATTCTTTTCCGGTTCCAAAAAGTTTATCAAATTGAGTTTTCATTTGACGAAACTCTAATTCCATAAAAATTTCATCTGTTTTTTGAACATCGGGTTTAGAAAGTTCAAAGTCTTCAGCATTAAAAGTAACCGGACAATCGAGTAGAATTCGAGCCAGTTTTTTCGATAAAATTCCAAGTTCTTTATTGTTTTCGATTTTATCTTTTAAAGCACCTTTTAATTTATCAGTGTTTTCCAAAAGATTTTCCATCGAACCAAATTCTTTCAATAATTTTTTGGCGGTCACTTCACCGACACCAGGAAAACCGGGAATATTATCGGCAGAATCGCCCATCATTCCTAAGTAATCAATCACTTGTTCCGGACGTTCAATTTCAAATTTGGCTAGCACTTCGGGAATTCCCCAAATTTCAATGTCATTTCCCATTCGGGCGGGTTTGTACATAAAAATATTTTCCGAAACCAACTGAGCAAAATCTTTATCAGGTGTGACCATAAAAACTTGAAAACCTTCTTTTTCGGCTTGTTTGGCTAGTGTTCCAATTAAATCATCGGCTTCAAAACCTTCTTTTTCCATAATCGGAATTTGCATCGCTTTCAACAATTCTTGAATATAAGGAACTGCAATTTTGATGGCTTCCGGCGTTTCATCTCGATGAGCTTTGTACTCTTGATACATTTCATAACGATAATCGCTTCCGCCTTTATCAAAAGCTACGGCGAGATGGTCGGGTTTTTCACGTCGGATAACATCCATCAATGAATTCATAAATCCCATA
Organism: Flavobacterium azooxidireducens; assembly: GCF_023195775.1. Taxonomy (NCBI): domain Bacteria; kingdom Pseudomonadati; phylum Bacteroidota; class Flavobacteriia; order Flavobacteriales; family Flavobacteriaceae; genus Flavobacterium; species Flavobacterium azooxidireducens. Next base: position 1,072,200 of record NZ_CP096205.1, on the reverse strand, counting down.
ATGGCCGAAGTGTCCATTCCTTTGGAATTGATTCGCGGATTTTTTATAAAAGCATAATACCCACGAAAAATTAAAGCGTAAGCATCAAGAAGGAAAAGGCGTTTTTGCGTTGACATTTTATTGTATTTATATTTTTCAAAGTTACGAATATAGTTAAAACCTAAAATCTAAAATATTTTTTTCATGAAACAAAATGCAGATTTCATAAACTCAAACACTCATTTCATAAAATCCTAAAAACAACTTCCTTAAATTTTTGTAGTATTGTCTTCCCAAACCGTGTACTATGAAAAATATTGACATTAAAGTAAAATGGTTGTCGATAGCCATTTTAATCGTACTAACATTAAATGCCATTAATCTAATTTATAGATTTCATTTGTTGTTAAACTAGCAAAGCTTTTGATAAGTTGTTTTTTTAAAAATTCTGCAAAACATTTCAAAAAACAACTTATTTTTACTTTTAAACTAAATTGTCTTTGTGAAAAGTGCTACTTCCATCAAAATCTGTTTTTTTCAACACTTCTATAAAACGATTTTGTGGTTTTGTTTACTTTCAACTACTATTTTATCTGCACAAGAACCTTTTGTTCGAAAAATTTCCTTTTTAGAAGGATTGCCAACGCAAGTTATTTACGATTGTTATGTTGCTAAAAGCGGTCTATTGTATTTAGGAACCGATAAAGGTTTAATTTCTTTTGACGGTGTTCGTTTCAAAGAATATCCGTTTAATGAAAATTTAGGGTTGGCTGTTAATAGCATTCAGGAAGACGATAATGGAAACATTTGGTGCAAAAATTTTGCCAATCAATTGTTTTATCTTGATGATTCGGTTTTAATTCTTGAACCAACATCAAAAAAAATATTGGAGGAAGAAGCTAATAATTTAGTCGATTATAAACTCATTGACAATCAACTTTGGTTGCTTACGGAGAAGAAATTTTTTTTACTTCGAAAAGGCAAAAACCCAAAAATTATATATCAATTCAAACTAAATGATAGTGATAGAACTTTTACAGCCTTAAATTACAATTCAGTTCTTCAAAAACTATATGTTGCTTCATTAACGGAGATGTTAGTGATTGATAAAGAAGGAAAAACTACCAGTTATCTAACCGAAAAAGGTCAGAAAGAAATTGAAGTTTTTAACGGCAAAACATTTTATAACATCAAAGGAAACACAAACGGTATTTGGGATGTAACCAATCAAAAATTCAACACCGATTTGTTGGCAAAAAATACGTATTTCATAAAAATGAGTGCAACGGCTGATGATTTTTGGTTGTGCACTTCAGACGGAATTTACTCTTTAAATACCACTTCAAAATCGGTTGAAAATGGTTTTTTAAGAGGAAAACGCATCACTGATGTGGTAGCCGACAAAGAAGGAAGTTTCTGGGTGAGCACGTTGGACGAAGGCTTGTATTTTATCCCATACAAAAACTTACAAAAACTCAATGTAAAATTAGAAACACAAAAAACGCAACTCAATTTCACGAGTATTATTCGCGACAAAAATAATCATACGTTGGTTGGAAGCAGTAACGGAAAAATTATTGAATTTGACCAAAACAATCAGCAAATTTTTGTTTATGACTCTAAAAAAGATAGGGAAGTAGAGCATCTCTATTTATATGAAGATAAAATCATTTCGTCTGTTGGAGTTTTTGATCAACGTAAAAAAACATTTTTGGTGGATGATTATTTTGGTAAAAATATTGCCGAAGATGATTCCGGTAATTTTATGATGGCAAGTTATAATTCCGCCGGACTTTTTCCGAAGAATTTTATAGGAAAACCGATTATTCCGAATCAATTATCTCCAAAAGAAATAACCAAATTTGGCAATAATACATTTGAGATGTATGTGTTTAGAAACAAACGTTCTCGCTCGGTTTATTACTGCCAACAAAATAAAATCTACTACATTGGTTTTAGTGATGGTTTGTTTGCCTATGAGCAAAATCAAAAAATAACAGAAATTAAAACCAAAGAAAACAAACCCATTGTTGCGTCAAGAATGTTGCCGGATGGAAATGGTTCTATTTGGATTGCTTCGTCTCAACAAGGTTTGTTGAAAATCACAAAAACAAAAGTGGATAATCACTTTTCTATCCAAAACGGATTATCAAGTAATCACTGCAAACGCATTGGTATAGATCAAAACGGCGTTTGGGTTCTAACGGATAATGGCATTGATTTTTTACCAAAAAATTCTGATAAACCCAAAAATATAAGTTTGAATTTAGGTTTAAAAGGGATTTCTGTGAACGATATGTTTTTGGATGAAACATCACTTTGGCTTGCTACAAATGAAGCCGTTATTTTTACAGATAAATCACTTTTTCAAACTAAAATTGTTCCCGATTTTAAACTTTTGCCTTTAAAAGCCAATCAAGAATTGGTTCAAAACGTAAATTTAATTCAGCATAATCAAAACAATATTGAATTTGCTTTTGAAACCATTCACTATAAAAGTTTAGGAAATTATTATTATGAATTTCGGATAAAAGAAATTGATACAACTTGGAATTCTCAATCTTCTGCCAACACGAAAGTTAATTTTTTGGCACTTCAACCGGGCAACTATACGTTTGAAGCACGAGTGAAATCAGGTGATGTTTATTCGCCCATTCAAACCATTCCATTCAACATTTTAAAACCGTTTTGGAAAAGTCTTTGGTTTTTGGTGCTTATGGTGGTTTGTTTGTTATTGCTTATTTATTTCATTTTTCGTTATGCTATTTTAAGAATAAAACAAAAGCAAGAAATTAAAGAAAAATTGGCTCTTTCGCAATTAACTGCTTTGCGTTCGCAGATGAATCCGCATTTTATGTACAATGTATTAAATGCTGTGCAAGGTTTGATTTATTCTAATCAAAAAACAAAAGCAAGTGATTATTTGGGAACTTTTTCTGATTTGATGCGAAAAACATTGGATATTTCCGACAAGAAAGAAATTACCATTCAAGAAGAAATGGAAGCCATAGAATTGTATGTGTCATTAGAAAAAGCACGATTTGAAAAAGACGATTTTCAGTACACTATTCAAAAACCGGAAGAGGAAGATTTGAATGAGTTTGTCATTCCTTCTTTGATTATTCAACCTTTTGTAGAAAACGCCATTAAACACGGATTGATGCATAAACACGGATTAAAAAAATTAGAAATAGTCATCAGAAAGGAAAATGAAAACTACTGGTTATTTGAAATAACAGATAATGGAATCGGCAGAAAAAAATCGGAACAAATTAATCAAAAAATTAAAAAATATGATTCGTTTGCCACCAAAGCCATTTCCAATCGTATTGAATTAATTAATAAAATGAGTAATTTACCCGTTACAATAGAAATTATAGATATAGAAAATAAACAAGATTTTTTGGGAACGAAAGTGATTTTAAAAATACCAGTTAAAAAGCGATAAGTTATGAATGTCATTATTGTTGATGATGAAAAAAATGCCCGTTTGGCACTTCGTGGAATTTTGGAAGAAAATTTTCCGGAAGTCATTATTTTAGACGAATGTGTTGATGTTCCTGGTGCTGTGAAATCCATTCATAAACACCAACCGGATTTGGTTTTTTTAGATATTTCGATGCCGGGTTATTCCGGTTTAGAACTGTTTAAGTTTTTGGATGAAAGTGAATTAATTTTCAAAGTCGTTTTTGTCACTGCTTATAGCGAATATGCCATAAATGCATTTGAACTTTCTGCCGCCGATTATATTTTGAAACCGGTTCGATTAGAAGCTTTGCAACGAGCATTGAACAAAGTGAAAGGGAATAAAACAAATAATATTAAAGTTTTAAAAGAAAATTTAGAAGAGACACAACACAAAAAAGTAGCGTTACAAACCGGAGACGGACTCACATTTTTATTGTTGGAAAATATTTTATACCTCAAAGCGGATGGTTCCTACACTCATTTTATTACGACCGATAACAAGAAAATTACGGTAACTAAAAAAATTGCCGATTTTGAACGATTAGAACAAATGGGCAGTTTTCTTCGCATTCATCGAAGTCACTTGATTAACTACAATCGTATTCAAAAAATCATGAAACAAGATGGCGGAACAGTGGTGATGGACAACGGCGATTTGTTATCGATTTCCACAGATAAAAAGCAACAATTACTTGATTTATTTGAACGAAATAAATTATAAAAAAAGAGTGCATCATTTAATAACGCACTCTTTTTGATGAAAAAACTAAACTATTTTACTTCGCTAATTTCGATTTAAAAGCGGTTGCTTTTTCGCAAGGTAAATAACCGCCAGGCATTCCAATATAGGAAACTGGACCTGTGACTTTTCCGTTGGCAGCGTCATATTTTCCGTTTTCAAAGATTTCTACATAGTACATTAAATCAGCTTTACATTGCCCTTGCGGATTGGTTCTTACAATCACAACGTGTAATTCTCTGTGTGATTCAACCAATTGTCCGTTTGGTAAATATTTTTTCTTATTTACCCATTCATTTCCGTGAACATACATATAGTTATGTGTCCAACCTTTGTTGATTGGGTCATACTTTTCTTTGTAAGTTTTTAAAGCTCGGTCTTGAATAAATTTAGAATTTAATTTTCCAATAGATGGCATTTCGTTGTTGGCATTTTTCTTGCCATCAACTTCTGCATAAATGGCGTTAATATTCTCCATAGTTTCAATCCATCTATTTTTTACTTTATCTTGAATTTCGACTGAATTAGACCAATTTTTTAAATCTTCTTTATTTTTCACGAAAAAACTTCCAGAGTTTACATAATCTTCGATATTAAAATCATCTTTCTTAATAAAGGGTTCTGTTCCCCCAATAATACCGGTATAGTTTTTGGCCGACATAAATAACACACCAGGTTCTATATATAAAATATCACCAAACATTCCTCTACTTGGAAAAAATAATTTTTTTGTATTCACTACGCTTTGCGGAATGCCATATCCATCAGCAGCATTTGAATCTTTCCAAATCTTAGAATTGGTTTCAGGAATTTCGTGTTTAAAGACGATACAAGCGGGCATATCTTCGGCACCTTTGGCTTTGCTTTTTTCCTTACAAATTTCAAATTGCATATTGGTTTTGATAATTCCGTTTTTGGTTTGACTGTAATAAATTCCGTTAAAGCCATATTCGTCAACAACAAAATCATTGGAGACTTCAGATTCACCAATCATTTTAGAACTTCCTTTTGAGTTGCTCGTTGATTCTGTTTTGCCTTGTGCAGCATCTTTTAATTTTTTAAGTAATTGTGCCTCGGCAGTTTGATTTCCAATCAAGAAAAACACGCCAATAAATAGCAATGCAATGGTTTTGGTTTTTGTAATCATTTTATAAATTTTAGGGGTTATTGTTTTATAAAGGTTCAAATCCGATGAATTTTAAGCCTTTGTCTGTTTCTTTAAAATAAAAAGTATGTCCTTCCGGACGAGTGAATTCTTCAAGTTTGCCAATGGTTAATTGTTTGATGGGTTCATTAAGCAACATTGCATCATACAAATCAGAATAAGTTGTTTTTTTTAAGTGCTCGATGGCTTCCTCGTTTTCAAATAAATAGGCGTAATCTTCGCCCAATTGACCTTCTATTTCAACAAAGGAATTCCAATCAAATTCTTTTTTTTGGATGATAGTATTTCTGAAATTATCCCAATCTTTTTCAAATAAACTTTTGGTTTGAGATTCCTCTTTTGTAGAGTTTTCTTTGCAAGAGATAAACATTCCCAAAACAATCAAAAGAAATATGGAGTGAAAATTTTTCATTTTAGTAAGGAATAAAAAGCCGGTTTTGGCAGATCAAATACCGGCTTTTAGAAAAAACTAGTACTTTATTTTACTATTTTTTTGGTTAATGAAGTTCCGTTTTCCAATTCAATCGTTACAAAATATATTCCGCCGGAAAGAGCATCTAGTTGATTGATTTCAATAGTATTTCCAGTGAACGTTTTTGAATAAAATTGTTTTCCGGTTACATCCACCAAAGTGGTTTTTACGTTTTGATAATCGCCACCTAATGCAATTGAAATGTGATTGTTGAATGGATTTGGATAGATTTTTAAGCTGGATTCCAATTCAAAGTCTGTTGTTGATAAAGCTTCACAAGCTGCTTGAACTACTGCATTTGATTGGCAACCAGTCGCATTGTTATTTAACAATGCATTGCTTGCATTTGAAATCAGAAAATTACAAATCCAAGGCACATTACAGGTTGTAAGTGAATTATTGTTTTCTACATTTATAGATGAAATACTTGCTATGTTGAGGTTGTTTAATGCTGAGATATCCGTTAGATTATTGTTAAAGGCAATAAAAACACCAAAATTGTTTATAAATGAAAGATTTTGTAATCCGTTTAACGATGTGAGTGCCGGACATCCAAAAATAGTTAGTGCCATGATGCTACCACTTGTATTTGCCGTTGTTAATGATGTTACACCAGTAAGCGATGCAATAGAGTTTAAATTAGTATTTGTTGAAATTGCTATGCTGTTTACTTGTGTCAAATTCCAATTAGGAAGCTGAGTAATTAATGTATTAAAAGATATATTTAGTACACCGTTTATTGCGGTAATATTTTCTAAACCGTTTAAACTTGATAATGCAGTATTATTTGTAATTCTTAGACTTCCATTTATTGTGGTTAAGTTAGATAGGCCAACTAACGAATTTATAAAAGTTCCCGAAATAGTTAAATCTCCATCAATAGTAGTGCAATTTGGATATAACGCTACAAAAGTGTCTACATCTAATTGACTGTTTAATGTTACATTTCCTGCCGGACAAGGGCTTGAACTACATGTAGTTTGAACTTGGGCAATATCAAAGCATCCATTTGCATTGGAATCTATAGAGACATTTGTAGTATTTAAAGCTAATCTTCCACAAACCCACGAAACACCACACGCACTTAAACTGGTATTCGATACAATTGTTAGGCCGTTAATTGAATTCACATTTAAACCATTAAGTGCAGAAATATCAATTAAACTATTATTGCCTGTTAAGCCTATATTCGCATTGTTTAACGTTGTTAAGTTTTGCAATCCATTAAGCGAAGTTAATGCTTGACAACTTGTTATTGAAAGTGCTGTTGGCAAACCAGAAGCAGGAGCACTTAAAGTTGTTATACCTGATAATGTTGTAATTGAAGATAACTGAGCATTATTAGACAAACTAATAGATCTTACTTGTGTTAAATTCCAGTTGGGTAATTGGGTTATTAACGCATTTGACCCAATTCCTAAGCTTCCTGTTATGGTTGTAATATTTTGTAAACCGTTTAAATTTGCTAATGCAGCATTATTAGTAATGGTTACATTTCCATTTATGTTTGTTATTCCTTCTAAACCATTTAAATTTACTAGTCCGGTATTAAATTGAATAATTAATCCACCAATTTGTCCATTAATAACAGATAAAGGTTGCAAAGAAGTAACCAATGGCAGTTGCGAAATTTGAACATCTAAACAGTTTGTTACGCTCGAAAAATTTATTCCATCAAGCGATGTAAGTAATGGATTTGCAAATATTCTAAAAGGAGTTGTACCATTACCATTTACAGCATTTGTAACAGAAGATAATGACGCAATTGATGTTAAGTTTGGATTGTTATCAATAGACAAACCTCGTAAAATGGTAGTTAAACTAGAAAGCTGACTCAAATTAGTAAGTGGCGTTCTTCTAATTAATAAATAACCTACTGATTGTACATTACTAAATCCGGATATATTTGTCGTGGCAAGGGTTGTACTTGTACTCAAAATAGATAAATTTCCCGTAACTGTGACTAAATTTGAAAAGCCCGTAATGCTCGTGATGTTTTGATTATCGGCAATTTGTAACGTATCACCAGTATTTACTAGTGCATTAAAACCACTCAAGGTTGTTAAATTGCTGTTGGATTGAATAGTTATATTCCCGGAAACTTGAGTTAAATTATTGAAGATATTTCCATTTGAAATCGTTGTATTTGAGATGGTAAGAGCTCCATTTACGGTAGTAATTTGATTTAAACCAGTAATATCTGTGATCGATGGACCACTTATTGTAAGATTACCGTCAATGGTCGTACAAGTAGGGTATTGGTTAACAAAACTATCTACTTCTGCTTGACTAGTTAATAGTACAGAACCTGATGGACAATCAAATTGTGGTGTTTGAAGATTGTATAAGCTTTGAACTTCAGAAGCAGTAATTGCTCTTGAAAAAACATACATTTCATCTATTTTTCCAGAATAGGCTTTTTGTGGCCAGTTGACATCACCACTATTGGTGCCGGCTCCAACAAGGAATTTATTGGTATATTGAAATGGAGCTTGTTCATTGCCTGTTAATGGAATATTTACAAAAAGAACATTGTTGATATATCCTTTTAAGTTGTTTGATGGAGCATTGTAAATATAAACAATATGATTCCATACGTCGGTATCTGCAAAGAAAAATTCTTGATCTGGATAAATTGCTGCACCACTCTGATAGTTGCCGGATGTTCTTGAAATTATAAAGCTGGGAACACGTCCGCGAACTACAATGCTTTCAAAGCCTTCTACATACGTTTTTAAACCATCTTGAACAAAGTCTGACTTCATCCAAAAACTAATGGTTACACTTTTATCCGATTGAGCAGCGAAATAATCAGCAAGTTGAGCGTCGTTTACGAGCGTATTTGAACCATTAAAATTCACGCAACTTCCCGAAATTCCATCTGCAGTATACGAGGGAACACCACCTGCATTAGTGTTTTGTGGAGTTAACCCATATAAATTGGAATTAATTTGGTTTGCTCCTGAATTTTCAAAATTGTAATAAGCCACTAAGTTGGCACTAGAAATTTGTCCAAAACAAAAATGAGAAATCAATCCCATTAGTAATAATAATTTTGTTTTCATAAGTATATAATTTAGATTTGAGAGGACAATATTACTTTCAATTCTTATCAGAAATTAATGCATTACTTGAAAACAGGTTTTATTTTCACGAAATAGCTATTTTATTCTACGAACTTTTTTATCACACCTTACAACCGTTAAAATTTTAATAAATACAAATCAATCAAGAGCAGATGTTGTTATTTTGTCTAAAAATTGATTTTGATGATTCGATTGTTGTTTTTTATTGCGTTTGTTTTATTTATTGAAGTTTATGCCTTTCAAGCCTTTAGAACCTTGTCTAAAATAAAATGGGTTCAGTATTCGTATGTGCTTTTGAGCGTACTCATTTTGGCGTTCATCATTTATTCTTTCACACAATTTGATCGTCGTGTTGGCCAAAATTCGCGCACACTTCTCACTTTTGGTTTAGTATTAATCGTCTATATTCCGAAAATTATTTTGACTTTAGTAATGTTTGGTGAAGATTTTTATAGAATAATTTCCGGCACGATTTCTCACTTTTTGGGAAATACAGAGCAAAGTTCTTTTCTTCCCGAAAGGAGAAAATTCGTCAGTCAGATTGCTCTAGGAGTCGCAGCTGTTCCTTTTTTGTCACTTTTGTATGGAATGACCAAAGGGAAATATAATTTTAAAGTCATCAAGCAAACACTTTTTTTTAATGACTTACCAGATAGTTTCGACGGAACAACCATCACACATATATCAGACATTCATTCCGGAAGTTTTGATGATTCCGAAAAAATTCAGTATGCAGTTGATTTGATTAATGAACAGAATTCAGATATGGTTTTGTTTACAGGCGATATTGTGAATACACACGCTACTGAAATGAATCCTTGGATTGATACGTTTAAAAAAATTCATAATCCAAAATTCGGAAAATTCTCTGTTTTAGGAAATCACGATTATGGCGAATACATTGATTGGCCAACGCAAAAGGAAAAAGAAGATAATTTTGAAGCCATTAAAGATATACATCGTCAAATTGATTTTAAATTATTGATGAATGAAAATGTGAAATTGAAAAACGGAACCGATGAAATTGCCGTTGTTGGTGTTGAAAATTGGGGTAAAAGTTTTAAAAAGGCAGGTGATTTAGTGAAAGCGTCAAACGGATTAAATCAAAAAGATTTTAAGATTTTGATGAGCCACGATCCAAGTCATTGGGAATATGAAGTGAAAAATCACGAACAAAATTTTCATTTGACGTTATCCGGTCATACACACGGATTGCAATTTGGAATAGAAATTCCAGGTTTTATCAAATGGAGTCCGGTGCAATACGTTTACAAGCAATGGGCAGGATTATATGAAAATTTAGGAAGATACGTTTATGTAAATCGCGGTTTTGGTTTCCACGCTTACCCGGGAAGAGTAGGAATTTGGCCTGAAATTACCGTAATCGAATTAAAAAAAGCAGAAAAAGTAGCGTAATTCGTAAAATATGCTACATTTGTACTTAATATGTTAAAAAATAGGTTTAAATTTAAATAAAATTTGTCCTTATGTCAAAGTTTGGTGAACTTATTAATGCTCAAGTTCCGGTGTTAATTGATTTTTACACTGAGTGGAACGAATCATCTGTAGCGATGCATCCTGTAATTAGAGATGTGGCGGCTGCATTGGGCGATAAAGCGAAAGTAATTAAGATAGACGTAGATAAAAATCAAGAATTGGCCGATGCTCTTCGTATTAAAGGTCTTCCTACCTTAATGATTTACAAAGAAGGTCAGATGGTGTGGAGACAGTCCGGTGAGTTGGATGCAAACACAATTATTGGTTTAGTTCAAGAACAAGTCTAGTTGATTATTTCACATTGATATCCGTTTTCGGATAAAAATTGAAGCGTTTTTGGGAGTACATATTCCAAATTCGGAAATGCTTTTATACTATCATGAAAGACAATTATACTTCCTGATTCCACATTTTTCACCACGTTTTCTAAACATTTTTCTTTCGTGATTGTTTGCTTATAATCGGCACTCAACACATCCCACATAATTATTTTATACCCTAATTTTCGCAATTTTCTGGATTGCAGAGGTTTTATTTTTCCGTAAGGCGGACGAAAAAGCTTGGATAGATTTTGGTTAATCGAATAATGCTGAATCATTCCCTCACATTTTTCAACTTCTTTTAAATAGGTTTTGTTTGGCGTATTCCATCCTTTCACGTGATTGAATGTATGGTTTCCAATAGCGTGACCATCCATAATTAATTGATTGAATAGTTCAGGATGTTTCTCAATATTATTTCCAATACAAAAAAAAGTAGCTTTAAAATCATACTTTTTTAGTTGTGCTAAAACCCATTCTGTGATTTCCGGAGTTGGACCATCATCAAAAGTTAGATATACTTTTTTTTCACTATTTGGAATATTCCAAATATAATTTGAAAAAATATTTTTAATAATCGGGTTCGTTTTAATCCAGAGTAAATCCATACTTAAAAGATAAAAAAAGAGCCAACTTAATGGCTCTGATTTTTATTCATTATCACGACCAAATCGCTCGAATCGTTTGTTATAGCTATTAAATATTTTTCTGTTTTTCTCATAAAAAACAGTGTCTTCTTTACTTTTTACAACTTGAATTAATGATCGATATCGCTCTAAATTTTTAACAATTTCATAGATGTTATCATTTTGTTCAGATGCTTTTTGGCTAACATAATAATTCAGGTTATCGTTGTATTTTTCAGCTAATTTAGCAATCAACTCTTGTGCTTTTTTGGTTTCACCAACATCATAATAACCAGCTACAAAAGGTTCTAATAACGTATAGAAACCGTATTTTTCTAAAGGTAATTTAGTCATGGCCAAATCGATAACTTTTTTGGCTTTTTCTGTTTTTCCTTCAGTAATTAATTGTTGCATTAATCGAGATAAGTTTAAACGATACGTGATGCTGTTTCTTCGGGTTTCAATGTCGTGATAAATATCACCGTCGCTATTGCCCCAATCCCATTTCATTACAATATCATACATTTTGTCGCTATCAATCATGCCCATTTCCATTTGACCGCTTTCTCTATTGTAAGGAGTCTTAATTGGAACCAATTTATAAACCAAACCATCTAATTGCAGGTATTGCTTCATCCATAGAAAATCTTCGTCACTATCGCTACCACCAGTAAAATAGATAGGTCTTTCCCAATTGTTATTCTGAAGAATATCAAACATAATGACACGTGCTTTATAAATAGCTCTGTCTTTGATGTCGATGTCCATAAAAGGAACGATGGAATCATAATATTTTTCAGAAACAACTTTATTTTTGATAACTGCTTCTTTGTCTATAGTATATCTTATTTTGTTGGTTGGGAAGAAATGTACGCTTTGTCCACTTTGCATTTCAAGCTTTGTGTTAGCATCATCACTTTTAATAAAATTGATAAAATCTTTTAATTCCCAACGATTTTGTGTCATTTCATTGTGTACGCAATAATCTAATTTGTCTCCAACATATAAACTTCTATCAAAAGAAATCGGCAATGGTTCAGAAGTATACGCTTTTGCTTTCATCTGATCAATATGCCAATCCGTCATGAAAAGTTGCGTGTTTACAACTCTAACATCTCTTCGAATCCCTTCAATTTCCTGAGCATACCAAAGCGGGAAGGTGTCATTATCGCCAATAGTAAACAAAATTGCATTCGGATCACACGATTCTAAATATCCTCTTGCATTGGCTAAAGCGGTATATTTTCCTGATCGATCATGATCATCCCAGTTTTGCGAAGCAAGTAAAACCGGAGCGGCTAAAAGTGAAGCAACAAAAACAATCGGAAAGACGATTTTTGGTTGCATCCATTTTCGTAATGTATCAAAAATAGCAAAAACGCCAATTCCTATCCAAATGGCAAATACATAAAATGAACCAACTAAGGCATAATCTCTTTCTCGTGGTTCAAAAGGTCTTTCGTTGAGGTAGATTTTTAATGCGATTCCTGTAAACAAGAATAATGCAAGCAGTACATAAAAACTTTTTAAGTCTTTTTTAGAATGATAAAGTAATCCGATGATGCCTAAAATAAAGGGCAAAAAGTAGTAAACATTTCTTCCTTTATTTGTTATCACATCTTCAGGGAGATTTTTTTGAGAGCCTAAAAAGATCTCATCAATAAAATCGATGCCGCTTAGCCAGTTGCCTTCGTTGTCATATTTTCCTTGAACGTCGCTTTGTCGTCCTACGAAATTCCACATCAAATAACGAACATACATATAGCCAAATTGGTACTCAAACATAAACCGGAAATTGTCTGAAGCTTTTGGCTTTTCTACAATTAGATAATTACCATACCCTTTTAAGAAAGAAATATAATCTTCGGTGTCCAGTCTTCCTGAGTTGTAGGCTTGTCGGAATTGCGAAACAATATCAACTAATTCTTTTTCATGAGCATATTCAGGATCAATTTTAAAATCTACTACATTGGTAAATTCCATGTAGTTTTGGGCATGCTCTTCACTCCACATTCTAGGCAAGAAGGTTTTGTGATTGCCATGATTGTTTTGTGTTGCATTGATATAATTGTTGGTAATAACATATTTCCCCGTTTTGTAATCACGTTCGTAATTAGGGGCTTTGTCTATAAAGGGTTTATCTGGATCTAACCCTGCAAACATATCTGTGAATTGTTTGCCATAAAACAATGCGTTTTGCGGATATTGTTCACGGTTATAATAAGCCAATACCTCACGGGCATCAGAAGGACGGTTTTCATTAATAACTACATTGGCATTAGCACGTATTGGCAACATCATCCAAGTTGAAAAACCAATCAATACAAAAAGAATACACAATAAAATAGTGTTGTATTGCGGAAGATTTTTGGTTCGGGTAAATTTCAATCCAAAATAGAAAAATGCTATTAAAAACAGCGTCATGAAAATTGTTCCGGAGTTAAACGGTAATCCGAAAGTGTTAACCATAAATACTTCTGTTTTTCCAAAAAGCGACATAGTTAATGGTAACAACATTTTAAAAATAAATAGCAAAATAGCGACTACAACAATGTTAGCTATGATGAAATTTTTAACGGTTACAGTTTTATAATTTTTAAAAAAGTATAACAATCCAATAGACGGAATTGCCAATAGTGCCATAAAGTGAACACCAAATGAAAGGCCAATAACCAAGCAAATGAGTAGTAGCCATTTATTTCCGCGAGGTGTGTGCATGTCTGTTTCCCATCGCAAACCAAGCCAAAATAATAAAGCAATTAACAAAGTTGCCATAGCATACACTTCTGCTTCCACAGCATTATACCAAAAACTATCGGTAAACGTAAAGGCTAACGCACCAATCAAAGAAGCACCTAAAATAGCAACTTCATCCATTTTAGTGATTTCTTTAAATCGAGTAACTATTTTTCTCAACAATAAAGTAGATGACCAATACATAAATAAAATAGTAAACGCACTCGAGAATACAGACATCATATTTACCATCAATGCCACTTTTGAATCATCTGGGGCAAACATAGCAAAAAACGCACCCATCATCTGGAATAGTGGAGCTCCTGGTGGGTGACCAACTTGTAGTTTTGCAGATGTGGAAATGTATTCGCCACAATCCCAAAAGCTTACGGTTGGTTCAACTGTTAATGAAAAAGTAAGTAAGGCAACGGCAAAAGCGAACCAGCCTAAAATTGTATTCCACTTATTAAAATTGAGTGTAGTCATCAGTGCTATTTATTGTTTATGCTTGAATCTAGCTACAAAGAAACTATTTTTTTGTGGAAACGGCTATGGCTTAACAAAATTTTGTTAATTAAGTTTAGTTGTAAGCATTTATATTTGAGGCTTAAATAGCTCGTTTTTAATATGATGTTGGTTTTTGAGAAAAAATTTCAGAGAAAAATCTTTTATTTATTTGCTTTAAATAAAAAATAGTATAAATTTGCACCCGCAATCAAGCGATTTTGGTCCATGGTGTAATGGTAACACAACTGTTTTTGGTGCAGTCTTTCAAGGTTCGAGTCCTTGTGGACCAACAGACAAACCCACTTTAACGAGTGGGTTTTTTGTTTTTATACCATAAAAAAATCCCGTCTTATCTAAATAAAACGGGATTCAGTATAAATATGTGGTAGATTATATTTTGAAAGTTAATACAGGTCTAATGGCATGATTTACCAAGTCTTCACTAATACTTCCATTAAAAAAGTGAGAAAGCCCTTTTCGTCCGTGTGTACACATTCCGATTAAATCTGCATTAATACTATTTGCAAAATTCAAAATTCCTTTTTCAACATTAGCATCATTAAAAATGTGTGTTGAATAACTGTTAATTTGAAATTGAGCAACAAATTTGTCCATAATTTCTTGTGCAACCAAAGTCGATTTAAAACTATTTGGTGTATTAATCATTACCAAGTTCAATTCTGCACCAAACTTATTAGCAACTTCAACCACTTTTGCAAAAGGGTTTTTAACTTCGTCTGTAAAATCAGAGGCAAAAACAAATTTCTTAATATTAAAATCAGGTATTTCTTTTTTAATAATTAAAACCGGAACTTCCGAATGACGAACAACTTTTTCAGCGTTAGATCCAATAAACATATCTTTAAATCCGCTAGCACCGTGCGAACCCATCACTATCAAATCTATGTCATTCTTTTTACTCAAGTTAATGATTCCGTCAAAAGCCAACTCAAACTGAATAATTTCAGATACTTTTAAACCTTCTAAGTAGGGTGCGTCCATCAAACTTTCCAATTTGTTAATAGCTGCATTCTTAAAGAACATAAGTTCGGGAATCGCGTGTGAACTATTTACGGCATCACCAGATTGAGAAGGCAATTCTAACATGTGAAGTAAAATGATTTCACCATCATGTTTTTTTGCGATTTGAGCCGCTACTTTTAGGGCATATTCTGCATGTTGAGAAAAATCGGTTGGAATTAAAATTTTTTTCATAAAAAAGTTTTGTAAAATAGATTGGTTTTTTTAGGTTGTTTTAAAACATAAAGGTACAAATTTTTTTATCATTTTACAATGAATTTTCAATTATAAAAAAAATCACTATATTTGCACCGTTATTTGATTAAAAAGTAAATAATGAGGCACGCATTGCGTGCCTCTTTTTATAAAAATATGATATTTAAAGATAAAGTTGTTGCCTTATTAAATCAGGGGTTAAGTGAAAAACCTTCTGTTTTTTTGATTGATTTAACCATCACAGATGCTATGAAAATCATAGTTACGTTAGATGGTGATCAAGGAGTTACGCTTCAAGATTGTATCGACATTAACAGGGCAATCGAGAATAATTTAGATCGTGAAGAGCAGGATTTTTCAATCGAAGTGGCTTCAGCCGGTGTTTCAACTCCGCTAAAATTAGTAAGACAATACAAAAAAAATATAGGAAGAACGCTAAAAGTTAAAACCGCAACAGATGTAATAGAAGCTGTTTTAGCCGATGCAAACGAAGAATTTATTACCTTGACTTGGACGGCGAGAGAGCCCAAAAAAATAGGTAAAGGAAAAGAAACGGTAGAAAAAAAGATTGAGCTACCTTATTCGGAAATTAAAGAAGCAATAGTGACAATAACATTTTAAAAATACAAGTAGTTTAGCATGGAAAATATAGCATTAATCGAATCATTTTCAGAGTTTAAAGACGATAAATTAATCGATCGTGTGACCCTCATGGCCATTTTAGAAGATGTTTTTAGAAATGCCTTGAAAAAGAAATATGGTTCAGATGACAATTTCGATATTATTATCAATCCTGATAAAGGAGATATGGAAATCTGGAGAAATCGTGTGGTGGTAGCCGATGGAGAAGTAGAAGATGAAAATTCTGAGATTTCATTGTCTGAAGCCAGAAAAATCGAGCCTGATTTTGAAGTAGGTGAAGATGTTTCAGAAGAAGTGAAATTAATCGATTTAGGAAGAAGAGCCATTTTAGCCCTTCGTCAAAACTTGATTTCTAAAATACATGAACACGATAGCACAAATCTTTACAAACAATTTAAAGATTTAATTGGTGAAATTTATACTGCCGAAGTACACCATGTTCGTCCAAGAGTTGTAATTTTGGTTGATGATGACGGAAACGAAATCGTATTGCCAAAAGAAAAACAAATTCCATCAGACTTTTTTCGTAAAGGAGATAATGTTCGTGGAATCATTGAAAACGTAGAATTAAAAGGAAATAAACCTCAAATTATTATGTCAAGAACTTCAGAAAAGTTTTTGGAAAAATTATTTGAACAAGAAATTCCTGAAATTTTCGACGGATTAATAATGATTAAAAAAGTGGTTCGTATTCCGGGTGAAAAAGCAAAAGTTGCAGTAGATTCGTATGATGACAGAATTGATCCGGTTGGAGCATGTGTTGGAATGAAAGGATCTAGAATTCACGGAATCGTTCGCGAATTAGGAAATGAAAATATTGATGTTATCAATTACACAAGTAACAATCAATTATTTATAACAAGAGCATTGAGCCCTGCAAAAGTTTCTTCAATCAAAATTGATGAAGAGAAAAAAAGAGCAGAAGTGTTTTTGAAATTAGAAGAAGTTTCAAAAGCAATCGGCCGTGGCGGACACAATATTAAATTGGCAGGCTTATTAACCGGATATGAATTAGATGTTATCCGTGAAGGAAATGTTGCCGAAGAAGAAGATGACGTTGAATTAACAGAGTTCTCTGATGAAATCGACGCATGGGTAATCGATGAGTTTGCAAAAATAGGTTTAGATACAGCAAGAAGCGTACTAAAACATACTATAGAAGATCTAGTCAGAAGAACAGACTTAGAAGAAGAAACTGTTCAAGATGTGATGAAAATTTTAAAATCAGAATTTGAAGCATAAACTTCACAAAAAAGAACACACACTAAAAAAAATATATGTCTGAAGAAAAGAACATAAGAATTAATAAAATTTTAAGGGAATTAAATATTTCTTTGGAGAGAGCTGTCGATTATTTAAAAGACAAAGGTGTTACTATTGAAGCTAGTCCAAACACAAAAATCTCTGAAAATGAATATTCAATTCTTTGTAATGAATTTGCCGGCGATAAGGGGAATAAAGAAGCTTCTAAAGAAGTGAGTGAAGAAAAACGTAAAGAAAAAGAAGCTCTCCGTGTTGAAAGAGAAAAGGAATTGGAATTGCAGAAAAAGCATGAAGAAGAACTTTTAAAACAACAACAGGAAGTTATAAAAGCCAAAGCAACTGTAACAGGACCAAAACAGGTTGGAAAAATTGACTTAGAGCCAAAAAAACAACCTACTCCAGAAGTTGAAAAAGTAGTTGAAGAAGTTAAGCCGGAACCAGTTCAAGAAGTAGTTAAAAAAGAAGAGCCTGTTCAAGAAAAACCTGTTGTTCAAGAGGAAAAACCAAAAGTTACTCCAGAAAAAGTTGAACCTAAACCAGTAGCTCAAAAAACGGAAGAGCCCAAAAAACCAGCTATAACACCAACTACGACTACTTCTGCTCAAGCTCCTGTTGCTACTCCAGCTCCAGGCGATGAAAAATTTGAGACACAGTATAAAAAGTTATCAGGAACAACAACTACCGGACAAAAAATTGATTTGTCTCAATTTGATAAACCAAAAAAGAAAAAGGAAGAACCAAAAATTCAACCTCGTTCGGCTACGCAACAAGCGGCGGGAAATTCGGATGCTAATAAAAATAAAAGAAAAAGAATTATACCAAAGCCGGGAACAGGTGGTCAAAGTACAGGAAATACTCAAGGAGGTCCGCCTCGCCAAGGTCAAGCAATCAGACCTGGATTTAATAAAAGTGCTCGTCCGGCAATTGTTGCCAAAGTAGAGCCAACCGAAGAAGAAGTACAAAAACAAATTCGTGAAACCTTAGAAAAACTTCAAGGTAAAGGAAATAAAAGCAAAGCGGCAAAATACCGTAGAGATAAAAGAGATTCGCACCGTCAACGTTCGGATGATGAATTAAAAGCAATCGAAGAAGGAAGCAAAACAATCAAAGTAACCGAATTTGTTACCGTTGGTGAAATTGCAACCATGATGGATGTGCCAATTACCAAAGTAATCGGAACATGTATGTCGTTAGGAATCATGGTAACCATGAACCAACGTTTGGATGCTGAAACTTTATCTATTGTGGCAGATGAATTTGGCTATGAAGTAGAATTCATTACAACAGATATCGAAGATGCAATTGAGGTAGTAGAAGACAAACAGGAAGATTTGGTGCACAGAGCTCCAATTGTTACTGTGATGGGTCACGTTGATCACGGTAAAACATCGTTGCTGGATTATATCCGTAAAGCCAACGTAATTGCCGGTGAGTCCGGAGGTATTACACAGCACATCGGAGCCTACGGAGTAACGTTGGAAAATGGTCAAAAAATCGCATTCCTTGATACACCGGGTCACGAAGCGTTTACCGCAATGCGTGCTCGTGGTGCTCAATTAACAGATATTGCGATTATCGTAATTGCTGCTGATGATGACATCATGCCACAAACCAAAGAAGCCATTAGTCACGCTCAAGCGGCGAATGTTCCTATGATTTTTGCGATTAACAAGGTGGATAAACCAAATGCTAATCCTGAAAAAATCAAAGAAAAATTAGCCGGAATGAACTTATTGGTAGAAGATTGGGGTGGAAAAATTCAATCGCACGACATTTCTGCTAAAATGGGAATTGGTGTGAAAGAATTACTTGAAAAAGTTTTATTAGAAGCTGAACTTTTAGATTTAAAAGCTAATCCAAACAAACCAGCTGTTGGTACTGTTGTTGAAGCCTATTTAGATAAAGGAAAAGGATATATTTCAACCGTATTGATTCAGGCCGGAACAGTTAGAATTGGAGATTACGTGTTGGCAGGTAAAAATCATGGTAAAGTGAAAGCGATGCATGATGAACGTGGCAATAGTATCAAAGAAGCCGGACCTTCAACACCAATTTCTATTTTAGGATTGGATGGAGCTCCAACTGCCGGAGATAAATTCAATATGTTTGAAGATGAACGTGAAGCAAAACAAATTGCTGCAAAACGTTCACAATTGATGCGTGAGCAATCCGTTAGAACTCAAAAACACATTACGTTGGCCGAGATTGGAAGACGTATTGCATTAGGTCAATTTAAAGAATTGAATATTATCTTGAAAGGTGACGTGGATGGATCGGTAGAAGCACTTTCTGACTCGTTCTCTAAATTGTCAACCGAAGAAATTCAAATCAAAATTATTCATAAAGGTGTTGGTGCCATTACCGAATCAGATGTATTGTTGGCTTCGGCTTCCGATGCAATTATTATCGGATTTAATGTTCGTCCTGCCGGAAATGCTAAACAATTGGCTGACAAAGAAGAAATTGATATTAAAACATACTCAATTATCTACGATGCAATTGATGATTTAAAAGATGCAATGGAAGGAATGTTGTCTCCGGAATTAAAAGAAGAAATTTCAGGAACAGCAGAAATCCGTGAAACATTCAAAATTTCGAAAATTGGAACAATCGCAGGTTGTATGGTTATTGATGGAAAAATCATCAGAAGCTCTAAAATCAGATTAATTAGAGAAGGTGTTGTAATTTACACTGGTGAACTGGTTGCTCTTAAACGTTTCAAAGACGACGTAAAAGAAGTTTCGAAAGGATATGATTGTGGTATGCAAATTAAAGGCTACAACGACATTGAAGTAGGCGATTTAATCGAATCCTTCAGCCAAGTAGAAGTTAAGAAAAAGCTGAAATAAGAAGCATAAAAAAATCCCGAGCAATCGGGATTTTTTGTTTCTATAAGATTGTGAAATTTACTTATTTGGTTTAATCAAAAAAGCATTCGGATATTTAGCTTTTAATTCCTTCAAATTTCTCTCTGCTTCAATTCTGGTTTTGTAGTTTCCAACCCAAACTTTATAAACCGGCGTGTGAAAAACAATTGTAGCATCAAAATCTTTATTCTCTCTTTTAAAAGTAATAAGCTCTTTTCTTGAGTTTTCATTATTTCCGGTAAAAATTTGAATTTTCCAACGGTCATTCACCGTCAATGAAGCGTTTACTCGTCTTTTTTCATTTAACAATTGTTCGAATTTTGCATCTTGTTCAACAGTTGTAGTTTGTGCGAAAACTTCATTATTTGTAAATAATAAAACAAGTAAAATAAGGGAGTAAAACAGTTTTTTTCTTTCTTTTGATAACATAATGAATTGATTTTAATGCAAATGTAATGGTTATGAAATAAAACAAAACAATAAATATTATTTAGAATAAATATAAATTACTATTTAAGGGTATTTTAAGGTTTTGAGAATAGTTCATAAGTCGTATTTTTGTCGGAGTTTAAAATAAAATGTACGTTTTATTGTGAACTATAGAAAAAATCATACCAAAAAATTAGTCGACAAATTATATTCTAATATATGAAAAAGGTGGGTTACCCTAATTCGATTTCAAGAGTTCTACTGTTTAGTTTAGCATTTATGCTAACTTTTTCTATTCAAATTTTTGCTCAAGATGCAGCCACTCCGGCTCCAGCTGCTGATGCAACCGCTGCTGCACCTGCACCGGCTACTGCTTCAGGAGATCCTGTTGCGGGAAAAGCATTGTTTAATGCTCAATGTGCGGCTTGTCATAAATTGGATTCTAAAAGCACCGGTCCTGCTTTACGTGGGGTGGGTGATAAATATGAAAAAGAATGGTTGTATAAATGGATTCGTAACAGTGCCGATTTAATCAAATCGGGAGACGACAGAGCAAACAAAATCTTTAATGAGTACAACAAGTCTCCAATGACTGCGTTTCCTCAGTTGTCTGATGCAGATATTGATAATATTGTTGCTTATACGATGGAGCCAGTTGCGACGATGCCTCCACCTCCACCGCTTCCGGAAGGAGCTGTTGATCAAACAGGTGGAATTTCTAACGAAGTAATCCTTGG
Source organism: Flavobacterium azooxidireducens (assembly GCF_023195775.1). Lineage (NCBI taxonomy): Bacteria > Pseudomonadati > Bacteroidota > Flavobacteriia > Flavobacteriales > Flavobacteriaceae > Flavobacterium > Flavobacterium azooxidireducens. Next base: position 1,050,431 of record NZ_CP096205.1, on the reverse strand, counting down.
TGCTCTAGCATTAGTATTAGCTATGTTGGTAGTAATGCTTTTCTTGGTAAACAATGTGTTATCCAAAATTGCAAAAGCAAACGGAATTGAAGTAGCTCAAAAAGAAAAAACATTGCCAATTTGGAAAGCATTTGCTAAAAATCAATTCTTGGTTTTAGTAACCGTTATTTTCCTTTTATTGTCTAGTGCTTATTTTGTTTACGGATGGTTTATGCAAATTGGTGTAGATCAAGGTTACGAGCCAATTCAGCCAATTCATTATTCACACAGAATTCATGCGGGAGACAATGGTATTGATTGTAAATATTGTCACTCGTCTGCCAGAGAAAGTAAGCATTCAGGAATTCCTTCTTTAAATGTTTGTATGAACTGTCATAAAAATGTTTCAGAAGTTGCAGAAACAACTGCTACGCCAGAATACAGCAAAGCATTCTACGATGGAGAGATTCAAAAATTGTATGATGCTGTTGGATGGGACAAAGCAGAACAAAAATATACCGGAAAAACACAACCTGTTAAATGGGTTCGTATTCATAACTTACCAGATTTAGTTTATTTCAATCATGCACAACACGTTACTGTAGCTGGAATTGAGTGTCAAACTTGTCACGGTCCGGTAGAAGAAATGGAAATCATGAAACAACATTCTCCATTAACCATGGGATGGTGTATCAATTGTCACAGAGAAACCGATGTGAAATTGAAAGACAATGATTACTACAAAAAAATTCACGAAGAACTTTCTAAAAAATATGGTGTAGAGAAATTAACTGCTGCACAAATGGGAGGTTTAGAATGTGGAAAATGTCACTATTAATTAATTTATTAAGAAGCTAATATATATACAGTATGTCATCAAACAAAAAATACTGGAAAAGTGTTGAAGAGCTAAGCGATAACAGTTCTATTGTTGAGACGTTAAGAGACAATGAATTCGTGGAGCCAATTCCAACGGATGAGTTTTTGGGAGATAAAGACAGTTTGTCTAACTCTTCTACTTCAAGACGTGATTTCTTAAAATACGTTGGTTTTAGTACAGCTGCCGCTTCATTGGCTGCCTGCGAAGGACCAGTGATCAAATCTATTCCTTATGTGGTGCAACCGGAACAAATTATTCCCGGTATTGCAGATTATTACGCTACAACAATGTTCGACGGTTTCGATTTTGCTAACATTTTAGTAAAAACTCGCGAAGGTCGTCCTATCAAAATAGAAAACAATACGATCGAAGGTGCTTCTTTTAGTGCCAACGCTCGTGTTCATGCTTCGGTTTTGTCTATGTATGACAACATGCGTTTAAAGCAGCCTAAGCTAAATAAAAAAGACACCTCTTGGTCAGAAGTTGATGCAAAAGTAAAAGCTAGTTTAGCCGATGCAAAAGCAACAGGTGCTCAAGTAGTTCTTTTAACCGGAACATTAGCAAGTCCTTCTACCGATAAATTAGTTGCGGAATTTATAGCAAACAATCCAACAGCAAAACATGTAATTTATGATGCTGTTTCTTCTTCAGAAGCGTTAGATGCTTTTGAAGCAGTGTATGGAGAAAGAGCTTTAGCAGAATATGATTTTTCAAAAGCATCAACCATTGTTTCCGTTGGAGCAGATTTCTTAGGAGATTGGCAAGGTGGTGGTTTCGATAAAGGATATGCTCAAGGAAGAGTTCCAAAACAAGGAAAAATGTCAAAACATATTCAATTAGAAGCGAATATGACATTATCCGGTGCTGCAGCAGACAAAAGAATTCCAATGTCAACGGCAGAACAAAAATTAGCTTTAGTTAAAATTTTCAGTATTGTTACAGGAACTTCTGTGAATGTTGGGAAATTAGCAAACGAAGCTGAAATAACAAAAATTGCAGAACAATTAAATCAATCGGGTTCTAAAGGAGTTTTAGTTTCCGGTATCGATGATAAAAATGCTCAGTTATTAGTATTAGCAATCAATGCTAAATTAAGCAGCGAAGCATTCAATCCAAATCAAACACGTCAAATCAGAAAAGGTTCTAACCAAGCAGTAGCTCAGTTGGTAGCCGATTTGAATGGTGGAAAAGTACACACACTTATTATGAGTGGTGTAAATCCGGTTTATACGTTAGCAGATGGTAAAACATTTGCTGATGGTTTGAAAAAAGCTAAACTTTCAGTAGCTATTTCATTAAAAGAGGATGAAACTGCTTCTTTAACAACCATCGCTGCTCCTGCACCTCATTATTTGGAGAGTTGGGGTGATGTTGAAATTATCAAAGGAACTTTCGGATTAACTCAACCAACAATTCGTCCGTTGTTTAATTCTCGTCAGTTACAAGATAATTTATTGGTTTGGAACGGAAGTGATAAAACCTATTATGATTTCTTAAAAGAATCATGGGCTGGAATTTTAGTTGGAAAAACATGGAGTCAAGCAGTTCACGACGGAATTTTTGTTTCGGCTACAGCTTCCTCCAATAGTGCCGGTGGTGCTGATTTTTCAACAGCAGCTTCAGCTTTAGCTCAAGCAAAATCAAGTCCATTCGAATTAAATTTATATACCAAAACCGGAATGGGAGACGGGCAACAAGCCAACAACCCATGGTTACAAGAATTCCCGGATCCAATTACAAGAGTTTCTTGGGATAACTATTTAACTGTTTCTAAAGCAGATGCAGAAAAATTAGGGATAGAAAATGAAATAGTTGCTAATGGCGCTCTTAACGGAAGCTATGTAACGATAACAGTAGGAAACACAAAACTTGAAAAAGTTCCGGTAATCATTCAACCGGGTCAAGCCAAAGGAACTGTTGGTTTAGCATTTGGTTATGGAAAAAAAGAGGCTTTAAAAGAAGCAATGCAAGTTGGTGTGAATGCTTATTCTTTATACAAAGGATTTATTGCAACGCAGCCGGTAACTATTGCTTTAGAAAGCGGAGCACATGAATTTGCTTCAGTTCAATCACAAAAAACCTTAATGGGTCGTGGTGATATTGTTAAAGAAACTACGTTAACGATTTTCAATACAGAAAAAGATGCAAAAAAATGGAATCCACCACCAATGGTTTCTATGGATCACAAACCTATTGAAGCTACAAAAGTAGATTTATGGGATAGTTTTGACAGATCAGTTGGGCATCATTTCAACTTATCAATCGATTTGAACTCTTGTACCGGATGTGGTGCATGTGTAATCGCTTGTCATGCAGAAAATAACGTTCCTGTAGTAGGAAAATCAGAAGTAAGAAGAAGTAGAGATATGCATTGGTTGCGTATCGACAGATATTATTCTTCGGAAGAAACGTTTGCCGGAGATGTGAAGCGAAAAGATGAATTCGACGGATTATTCGGAGAAAAAGGTTCATTAGGTGGATTTGGAGAAATGGAAAGTCCTGCAGAAAATCCACAAGTCGTATTTCAACCGGTAATGTGTCAACACTGTAACCATGCACCATGTGAAACAGTTTGTCCTGTGGCAGCAACATCACACAGTCGTCAAGGTCAAAACCACATGGCATACAACAGATGTGTGGGAACTCGTTACTGTGCAAACAACTGTCCGTATAAAGTACGTCGTTTCAACTGGTTCTTATACAACAAAAATAACGAATTCGATTTCCATATGAATGACGATTTAGGTCGTATGGTATTGAATCCGGATGTAAATGTTCGTTCAAGAGGTGTAATGGAAAAATGTTCTATGTGTATCCAAATGACGCAAGCTACTATCTTAAAAGCTAAGAAAGAAGGTCGTCCGGTAAGCAAAGACGAATTCCAAACCGCTTGTTCAAGTGCTTGTTCTACCGGTTCAATGATGTTTGGTGATGTAAATGATAAAGAAAGTGAAGTGGCCAAATTAGTCGAAGATGATAGAATGTATCATTTATTGGAACACGTTGGAACAAAACCAAATGTATTCTATCATGTTAAAGTTAGAAATACGTAGTTAAAATTTAATTAATAAGAAATACTATAAAGGATTATGTCGTCTCACTACGAAGCACCCATTAGAAAACCTTTAGTTATAGGTGATAAATCTTATCACGATGTAACAGTAGATGTCGCTGCTCCTGTTGAAGGAAGAGCAAACAAACAATGGTGGATTGTATTTTCAATCGCATTAACCGCTTTCCTTTGGGGATTAGGTTGTATGATATACACCATTTCTACCGGTATCGGAACATGGGGATTAAATAAAACTGTTGGATGGGCTTGGGATATCACTAACTTCGTTTGGTGGGTTGGTATCGGTCACGCCGGAACTTTGATTTCTGCGGTATTGTTATTATTCCGTCAAAAATGGAGAATGGCGATTAACCGTTCTGCGGAGGCAATGACCATCTTCTCTGTAATGCAAGCAGGTTTGTTCCCAATTATTCACATGGGTCGTCCATGGTTAGGATACTGGGTACTTCCAATTCCAAACCAATTTGGTTCGTTATGGGTTAACTTTAACTCACCATTACTTTGGGACGTATTTGCAATTTCAACGTATCTTTCTGTATCCTTAGTTTTCTGGTGGACAGGTTTACTTCCTGACTTTGCGATGTTGAGAGACAGAGCTATTACACCTTTTACAAAAAGAGTTTATTCGATTTTATCCTTCGGATGGAGTGGAAGAGCAAAAGATTGGCAACGTTTTGAAGAAGTATCTTTGGTTCTTGCCGGATTAGCAACTCCTCTTGTACTTTCTGTACACACAATTGTATCCTTTGACTTTGCAACGTCGGTAATTCCGGGTTGGCATACGACCATTTTCCCGCCTTATTTCGTAGCTGGAGCGGTATTCTCAGGATTCGCAATGGTAAACACGTTGTTGATTATCATGCGTAAAGTATCTAAATTAGAAGCATACATCACGATTCAACATATCGAATTAATGAACATTGTAATTATGATTACAGGTTCTATTGTGGGAGTCGCCTATATTACAGAGCTGTTTGTTGCTTGGTATTCCGGTGTAGAATATGAACAATATGCTTTCTTGAACAGAGCAACAGGGCCGTATGCTTGGGCATATTGGGCGATGATGACATGTAACGTGTTTTCCCCACAATTCATGTGGTTCAAAAAATTAAGAACGAGCATCATGTTCTCTTTCGTAATCTCAATTGTGGTAAATATTGGTATGTGGTTTGAACGTTTCGTAATTATCGTAACTTCATTACACAGAGATTACCTTCCATCATCTTGGACGATGTTCTCACCAACATTTGTAGATATCGGAATTTTTATCGGAACAATCGGTTTCTTCTTTGTATTGTTCTTATTATATGCAAGATCATTCCCAGTGATTGCTCAAGCAGAGGTAAAAACTATCTTGAAATCATCAGGAGATAATTATAAGCGTAAGAGAGAAGAAGAAGGACATCACCATAATCATTAAGATAATTAGTATAAGAAATTATGAGTACTAAAGTTATACAGGCACTATATAATGATGATGACATCCTAATGGATGCCGTGAAAGAGACTCGCAAAGCTCATCATCATATTGAAGAAGTTTACACTCCTTTTCCGGTTCACGGTTTGGATAAAGCCATGGGGTTAGCTCCAACTCGATTAGCAATTGCGTCGTTTATGTATGGTTGTGTCGGACTTTCATTTGCTACTTGGATGATGAATTACATCATGATTCAAGATTGGCCACAAGATATCGGAGGAAAACCAAGTTTTAGTTATATCGAAAACATGCCGGCATTCGTGCCTATTATGTTTGAGCTAACGGTTTTCTTTGCTGCTCACTTAATGGTAATTACTTTTTATATGAGAAGTAAATTATGGCCATTCAAAGAAGCAGAAAATCCGGATGTTAGAACAACAGACGACCACTTTTTAATGGAAGTTGCTGTTCATAATAACGAACAAGAACTGTCTGACTTTTTAAAGAAAACAGGAGCAGTTGAAATTAAAGTTGTAGAAAAGCATTAAGATAGAAATATGAAAAGCTTATTTAAAATAGCCCTATTGTTTGGATTAGCCGTTTCGGTTACCTCTTGTTTTAACAGCAAAAGTCCAAATTATCAATTTTTTCCAAATATGTACGAATCAGTTGGGTATGAAACTTATGCTGAATCAGAAGCATTTAATGGTGAAAATCAATTGAAAGGACAAACCGCACAAGAACCGCCAGTAGGAAGTGTGAAAAGAGGTTTTGAAATTTATGATTATGAAAATTCAACAGCCGGATACGAATTAGCAAAAGCTAACCTAGTTTCTCCTCTTGATTCAATTTCTGATAAAGAAGCTGCTAAAGGAAAAGAACTTTACGGAATTTATTGTGCCATTTGTCACGGAGATTCCGGAAATGGTAAAGGAAAATTAGTAGAAAGAGAAAAATTCTTGGGAGTTCCAAGTTATGCTGATAGACCGGTTACGCAAGGAAGTGTTTTTCATGTGATAACCTACGGATTGAACTCTATGGGTTCTCATGCTAATCAATTATCGCAACACGAACGTTGGTTAGTGACTGATTATGTTCTTCAGTTAAAAAGTAAATTATAATTATTGACAACTAGATTGTATAGATATGTATACCTTTTCAAGTAAATTAAAAGTTTTTTCCTTTGTTCTAATAATCGTTGGATTGTTGGGAATTGGATATAGTTTTATTTCTGCTCCAAAAACCACAGCCGATGTAGAAAAAATTCTTGAAGCTGAAGCTCATGGTCATCACGGTGCTCGCGATGCTCATGCTCATGATGCACACGGACACGATGCTCACAGTGCAGAAGCACACACAGAACACGAAGAACATTTAAACCATGTTTTACATCAGTTGCAAAATAAACCTTGGGCTGCATTGTATGTTGCGGCTATCTTTTTCATGTTAATTTCACTTGGAGCATTGGCTTTCTATGCAATTCAAAATGTTGCTCAAGCAGGTTGGTCTCCGGTATTGTTTAGAGTAATGCAAGGAATCACGGCCTATTTGCCATGGGGTTCTGCTATCTTTTTTATATTATTAGTAGTTTCTGCTTTACATTTTAATCATTTATTTGTTTGGATGGATCCTGAATTAGTTAATCCGGAAAGTCCAAAATTTGATAAACTTCTAAATGGCAAAATTGGATATTTGAACGAATGGTTCTGGTTAATCAGAGCAGCAGTATTCATCATTGGATGGAATTTATATCGTTACTTCTCCAGAAAAAATTGTTTGGCTCAAGACGAAGCTTCAGATAATGCTTTCTACAAAAAGAATTTTAATATTTCAGCAGGATTTTTAGTGTTCTTTATCGTAACAGAATCAATCATGTCTTGGGACTGGATTATGTCTGTTGATCCACACTGGTTTTCTACCTTATTTGGATGGTATGTATTTGCTTCCTTCTTCGTAAGTGGAATTACAGTGATTGCAATGGTAACATTATACCTAAAATCAAGAGGTTATTTAGAACATGTAAACACAAGCCACATTCACGACTTAGCTAAATTTATGTTTGGTATCAGTGTGTTTTGGACGTACTTATGGTTCTCACAATTCATGTTGATTTGGTACTCTAACATCCCTGAGGAAGTTACTTATTTTGTAACAAGAATAGAACAATATAATTTACCTTTCTTCGGAATGGTTGCCATGAACTTTATTTTCCCATTCTTAATCTTAATTAATACGGATTTCAAACGTATTACTTGGGTTTTGGTAATGGCAGGAGTAGTAATTTTATTAGGTCATTATGTTGATTTCTTCAACATGATTATGCCTGCTACCGTTGGAGACAGATGGTTTATTGGAATCGGAGAGATTGGTTCATTGCTTTTCTTCCTTGGATTATTTATTTTAATAGTGTTCACAGCTTTAACAAAAGCACCATTATTACCAAAAAGAAATCCATTTATCGAAGAAAGTAAACATTTTCATTATTAATATTTAAAGATTTAGACAGATGACAAGTTTGTTAGTACTAGTTGTTTTAGTTTTAGTATCAGTAGCCATTTGGCAATTGACCAAAATATTTGATTTAACGCAAATAGGAGGTGACGCTGATAATTCTCAAGTGGCTAATGACAATGATAATAATGTAAATGGTTATTTAATGTTTGCCTTTTTGGTGTTCATTTATATTACAACTATTGTTTGTGTAGTTAAGTATGGTCATTTTCCATTAATGAGTAATTCGGCTTCAGAACATGGAGTAGAAGTGGATCGTTTGATGTGGATTTCGATGATTTTAATTTTCTTCGTTCAAACAATTACGCAAGCATTATTACATTACTTCGCCTACAAATACAGAGGGAAAAAAGGAAATACTGCCTTGTATTTTGCGGATAACAACAAATTAGAAATGATTTGGAGTATCATTCCTGCGATTACATTAGCCGGTTTAATTCTTTACGGATTATATGCTTGGACAAATATTATGTTTGTGGATGAAGAAACAGAAAACCCAATGGTTGTGGAAATTTACGCAAAACAATTCGGGTGGGAAGTTCGTTATGCCGGTGAAGATAATGTGTTAGGAAAAGCAAACGTTCGTTATATTGAAGGAATTAATACTTTAGGTGTAGATTTAGCAGATCCAAATGCTCAAGATGATATTCCTGCTTCAGAATTACATTTACCAAAAGGTGTAAAAGTGATTTTTAAAATTCGTTCACAAGACGTTTTGCACTCAGCCTACATGCCTCACTTTAGAGCTCAAATGAACTGTGTTCCGGGTATGGTTACACAATTTGCATTTGTTCCTACTGTTACAACGCTTGATATGAGAAACTCTCCTGAAATGCAGGAAAAAGTTGCTACAATCAATAAAATCAGAGCAGAGAAAAGCAAAGATTTAGTTGCAAAAGGTGAAGCCGCTTTAGACCCATATACATTTGATTACCTTTTATTGTGTAACAAAATTTGTGGAAAATCTCATTACAACATGCAAATGAAAATTGTAGTTGAGAGCAAAGAAGACTTCAAGAAGTGGTTAAGCGAAAAGCAAACACTTGCACAAGTTATGAAAGCTCAGGAACAAACTATTGAAGAGATTAAAACAGAAACAGATTCTACAAAAGTTGTGGTAGATTCAACTTTAGTAGCTCAAGTAGTAGATAAAAAATAGCTAAATAAAAATTTATATTTAAGATTATGTCAGCACACGATCACGCAAACGAACACGATCACGGACACGAGCACGAGCATCACCACAAAGATACTTTTATAACAAAGTACATCTTTAGTATCGATCATAAGATGATTGCTAAGCAATACCTAATCACTGGTTTGATTATGGGTATTATTGGTGTGGCTATGTCATTGTTGTTCAGAATGCAATTAGCTTGGCCTGAAGAATCATTCAAAATTTTTAACGTCCTTCTAGGAGATAAATTTGCTCCTGACGGAGTAATGCAAAATGATGTTTATCTAGCACTTGTAACAATTCACGGAACCATCATGGTATTCTTTGTATTGACTGCTGGTTTGAGCGGAACGTTTAGTAACTTATTAATTCCGTTACAAATTGGAGCTCGTGATATGGCATCTGGTTTCTTGAACATGATTTCCTATTGGTTATTCTTTTTATCAAGTGTAATCATGGTTATTTCATTGTTTGTAGAATCAGGACCAGCCTCTGCCGGATGGACAATTTATCCACCACTTAGTGCTCTTCCGCAGGCAATACCTGGTTCTGGAACCGGTATGACGTTGTGGTTGGTTTCTATGGCTATTTTTATTGCTTCTTCATTAATGGGATCATTAAATTATGTGGTTACCGTTATCAACCTTAGAACAAAAGGAATGTCTATGACAAGATTACCTTTAACAATTTGGGCTTTCTTTGTAACAGCAATTATCGGTATCGTATCTTTCCCTGTTCTTTTATCAGCAGCGTTATTGTTGATTTTTGATAGAAGTTTTGGTACCTCATTCTTCCTTTCGGATATTTTTATCGCCGGTGAAGTATTGCATTACCAAGGTGGTTCGCCAGTTTTGTTTGAACACTTATTTTGGTTCTTAGGACACCCGGAAGTTTACATCGTTTTATTACCAGCATTAGGAATCACATCAGAAATTATTGCAACCAATTCACGTAAGCCAATTTTTGGTTACCGTGCCATGATTGCTTCCATTATAGCGATTGCATTTTTATCAACTATCGTATGGGGTCACCACATGTTTATCTCAGGAATGAATCCATTCTTAGGGTCTGTGTTTACCTTTACAACTTTGTTGATTGCAATTCCTTCCGCAGTAAAAGCGTTCAACTATATCACAACTTTATGGAAAGGTAACCTTCAGTTAAATCCTGCGATGTTATTTTCTATCGGATTAGTTTCTACTTTTATCACCGGAGGTTTAACGGGTATTATTTTAGGAGATAGTACACTTGATATTAACGTTCACGATACTTACTTCGTAGTTGCTCACTTCCACTTAGTAATGGGTATTTCTGCTCTTTACGGAATGTTTGCCGGAATCTATCATTGGTTCCCAAGAATGTTCGGAAGAATGTTAAACAAAAATTTAGGTTATGTTCACTTCTGGGTAACTGCTGTTTGTGCGTATGGAGTTTTCTTCCCAATGCACTTTATTGGAATGGCCGGTTTACCAAGACGTTATTACACCAACACTGCTTTCCCATTATTTGATGATTTACAAAACGTAAATGTTATCATTACAATGTTTGCTTTAGTAGGTGGTGCTTTCCAATTAGTATTTATTTGGAATTTCTTCCACAGTATGTTCTACGGTAAAAAAGCCGAAATGAATCCATGGAGATCAAATACATTAGAATGGACAGCTCCAGTAGAGCACATTCATGGAAACTGGCCAGGTGCTCTTCCTGAAGTTCACAGATGGCCTTATGATTATAGTAAGCCTGGGCATTTAGAAGATTTTGTGCCGCAAACCGTTCCAATGGGTCCGGACGAAGAAAAATTACATCACTAATATATTATTAATTCATATTTAAAAGTCCTTTCATTTTTTTGAAAGGGCTTTTTTATTTATCTTTATTCTGATAAATTTTGATATTATGGGAAAAGAAAAAGAGTATTCAAATGATGAAGTTACTATCGTTTGGAAGGCTGAATTGTGTACACACTCTGCAAATTGTGTAAAAGGTTTGCCCGCGGTTTTTCAACCCAAAGAAAAACCATGGATCAAACCAAATGATGCAACTTCAGAAGAAATTATCAATCAAGTTAATAAATGTCCTTCGGGAGCACTATCCTATTATCTAACTAAAAAATAAATGACTATGGCAGATAAATATGAATCAGTAGAATTGCTGAAAAATGAAGAAAAGAAACGATTTGAACTTCATGTTGAAGGACATGTGGCTTTTATCGAATATATCCTTACCAATCAAAACGTAATGTATCTAACCCATACCGAAGTGCCTATTGGATTAGAAGGAAAAGGTGTGGGAAGTAGCATCGTTGTCAAAGCATTAAATTTTATCAAATCCAACAATTTTACATTAGCTCCACTTTGCCCTTTTGTTGCGGCTTACTTAAAAAGACATCCGGAATGGAAAGAAATTTTAGCTCCCGGTTATCACGTTTAACTATTTCTTTTTATAAATAGACTTTGTCTTATCTTTGCTTTTATGAATGAATATTTAGACCCAACCAACAAAGGTTTTAATCCGGAAGAACTCGACCTCGAAAAAAAGTTGAGACCGCTTTCATTTGATGATTTTGCCGGGCAAGACCAGGTTTTAGAAAATTTAAAAGTTTTTGTAGAAGCAGCCAATCAACGGGAAGAAGCTCTTGATCACACCCTTTTTCACGGACCTCCCGGATTAGGAAAAACAACATTAGCGAATATTCTAGCAAATGAATTAGGGGTTGGTATAAAAATCACATCTGGACCAGTGTTGGATAAACCGGGCGATTTGGCCGGATTACTTACGAATTTAGAAGATAGAGATGTGCTCTTTATTGACGAAATTCACCGACTGAGTCCAATTGTAGAAGAATATTTGTATTCTGCAATGGAGGATTTCAAAATTGATATTATGATTGAATCCGGACCAAATGCTAGAACGGTTCAGATCAATTTAAATCCGTTTACATTAGTTGGAGCAACCACTCGTTCAGGCTTACTTACCGCACCAATGCGTGCCCGTTTCGGAATTCAAAGTCGATTGCAATACTATAACACCGAATTATTAACTACCATCGTTCAACGTAGTTCTTCCATTTTGAAAGTGCCAATTTCTATGGAAGCAGCCATTGAAATTGCAGGAAGAAGTCGTGGGACACCACGTATTGCCAATGCATTACTTAGAAGAGTTCGTGATTTTGCTCAAATAAAAGGTAACGGAAAAATCGACATTGAAATTGCCAAATATGCACTAAAAGCTTTGAACGTAGATGCTCACGGTTTAGATGAAATGGACAATAAAATCCTAAACACCATCATTGATAAATTCAAAGGTGGCCCAGTTGGTCTATCTACGCTTGCAACTGCTGTTTCCGAAAGTGGTGAAACCATCGAAGAAGTCTATGAACCTTTTTTAATTCAAGAAGGTTTCATTATGCGAACACCACGTGGAAGGGAAGTAACCGAGAAGGCTTATAAGCATCTTGGTAAAATTAAAACCAATATACAAGGCGGTCTTTTTTAGGAGAAGACGGGAAGAAGGAAGATGGAAGAGGGAAGAAAAGCACATGTTTTGTGAATTAAATTGAATTTTTAGTTATGGGATTTAAATTTGAAAAATTAATTATTTGGCAGAAGGCGATGGATTTTGGTGAAGAAATAAATCTTTTAGCCGAAAGTTTTCCCAAAAGAGAAATTTATAATTTATCCTCGCAAATTTCTAGAGCTGCCGATTCTATCGCCTTAAATATTTCTGAAGGTTCAATTGAGCAATCAAAACCGGAATTCAATCGTTTTTTGGGATATTCTGTTCGTTCTATTGCAGAAGTAGTCACTTGTTTGCATAAAGCAAAACGGAGAAATTATATCAATCAAGGATTATTCGATAAATTATATAAAGATGCTTTTGATTTAATGAATATGACATTAGCATTCAAAGCACAATTAAAATAATAGCAGAAAGTTAGCCCGAATTTCTTCCATTTTCCCTCTTCCCGCTTCCCGCTTCCATCTTCCATCTCCCATCAATGAACAAAGATCACCTATCATCCATCATAAAATCCGAAGCCAAACGCCTCGGCTTCCTCTCCTGCGGAATCTCCAAAGCTGGTTTCCTCGAAGAAGAAGCACCAAGATTAGAAAGCTGGCTCAACAAAAATATGAACGGTCAAATGAGTTATATGGAAAACCATTTTGACAAAAGATTGGATCCAACGTTATTAGTGGATGGAGCCAAAAGTGTCATTTCATTATTGCTGAATTATTATCCTTCCGAATTTCAAAACGAAGAGAGTTACAAAATTTCAAAATATGCTTATGGACAAGACTATCATTTTGTAATCAAAGAAAAACTCAAAGAACTTTTACATTTTATTCAAACCGAAATAGGCGAAGTTTCCGGACGAGCCTTTGTTGATTCGGCTCCGGTTTTAGACAAAGCTTGGGCAGCCAAAAGCGGTCTGGGTTGGATGGGAAAAAACACCAACCTCATTACCCAAAAAGTGGGTTCTTTCTATTTTATTGCCGAATTAATTGTTGATTTAGAATTAGAATACGACAACCCAACTACCGACCACTGTGGCTCGTGCACAGCCTGTATTGATGCTTGCCCAACCGAAGCCATCGTTGCTCCGTATGTGGTGGATGGCAGCAAATGCATTTCCTATTTTACCATCGAGTTAAAAGAAAATATTCCCACAGAAATGAAAGACAAATTCGATAATTGGGTTTTTGGTTGTGATGTCTGCCAAGATGTTTGTCCGTGGAATCGTTTTTCAAAATCACATAACGAACCGCTTTTTCAAGCGAATCCCGAATTACTTTCTTTTACCAAAAAGGATTGGGAAGAAATCACCGAAGATGTTTTTAAAAAAGTATTTAAAAATTCAGCGGTTAAACGAACTAAGTTGGAAGGGTTGAAGAGGAATGTGGAGTTTTTGAAGTAAAATTTATTATTTTAAATTTTAAAAAAATAGATATGATTAAATTAATAAATTTGTAAAAAAATACCTGAAAATTTTATCTTGTTGAATTTTATATATGAAAGCAATATTTTTAAGTTTATTATTAATGCTATTAACTTCGTGTTCAAGTGAGAACGATATTATTGATTCTTCACCAATAACTAATTATACTTGGGTTTTAAATTCTTTCAAAACTAGTGTTCCAATTGATCTTAATAGAGATGGTGTCACCTCTACAGATATGGTATTAGAATTTGAATGTATAAAAAATGAAGGATATAGTTTCCTAAATCCCGGTATGGTTCGATATTTTATTTCCGGATTAAATACAGAAGGTGAATTTATAAATGGTAATTTTATAATTTTCAACATCGGTTGTATTGAAGATGAAGAGTTGATTCCAACGATTCCTATTTTTGGAGACTATAAAATGATAGATAGTAATAAAATAAAATTTAAATACCATAATGTTGTTGTAGTTGAAAATGGTCCAGTTGAAGAAGAATTAACACTGGTAGAAGATAAATTGATTAAAGTAACAAATCAATTGTATCCAACAAATTATGATTCTGTAAATCAAAGGTGGATAAGAACAAATATCACAACTACTCGAGAATATATAAAAGCTTTTTAAAATTTATCAAAGATCATTTTTTTTAAGATATTATAGGTCTTTCAGCATTACGAGGTATTTGACTCTTGTTGCCTCCAAAATTTAACCCCAAAAGAATTCCCATTAAAATTTCCTTTTTCCCCTGATAACTATGGTTTAAGCAAATAAAAAATGTTAATTTTTTCATTGATATTTTGAGAATAATTCAATAAATTTGATTTAGGAAAAACACAAGTCTTGCGAAGGGGAAGAGAGTTTTTATCTTTTCCCTTTCAAAAGAAAATATGTTTTTAAAGTTTAAGCTATTTGTCTTTTCTCGTACATTTTATCTTCTCTGATACAAGCACAAACTCGATGTATTAATTTGTTTCTAACATTGTTTAATACAAGCATTTTATTTTTCCCTTCAGCAACTTTTCTTTGATAGTATTCTTTTATCTCAGAATCGTAAGTCGCAGCACAGAGAGCACATAGATGTAATTGCTTTTTTAATTTTTTATTTGCCATATAATGGACTTTAGGTTTTGCCCTGACTGATTTACCCGAAGTGTATTCAAATGGAACTACGCCTGCATAACAAGCCAATTGCCTTGGATTTGAATATAGCGTAAATTCATTAGTAAAACATATTAAAAACAAAGCAGTTATTTTACCTATTCCTGGAACTGATGTAGCTTGATTGAAAATTTTATTGATATTTTCATCTTCTATTATTAGTTCATCTAATTGCTTTTCAATTTTTTTTAAATCTTCTTCAATTCCTTTGATAGTATTTTTTTGAAATTTGTCTAACAATTTTGATAGTTCTAAATCGAAAGTTTTAAGTTCTTTAACATTACGAATCAAACAAGCTTTAGTAGTGGTTAATTTATCTCTAAGAGAAAGTAGTTTTCTAATCTTCTCTACAGACATACTAGGTGCTTTATAAATAGTTGCTTCATCAGCATTTTTCATTGCATAATAGGCAATTCTTTCAGCATCAACTTTATCATTTTTTCCACGTTGAACTCCTATACTTCGTATAATTTTAAGAGACATTTCAACCCAAAGCGAGAAGTTATAACCCGTCAAATACTTAATAATTAACTTACTATACATCCCTGTATGCTCTAAACATACAAGTGTGTTATCAAACGTTGCGTCTTGATCTTTAAGCCACTTGCATAGTGACCTAATCCCTTTGAAATCATTAGTGAATTGATTGTGAAATGTTTTCTTGTTATTACCATTCAAAATCACAACAGCATCAAAATATTCTTTTGATACATCAATACCTAAAAAATGTTTAAATTTGTTCATAAGAAAAGTTTTAAAAGGTTAGCAACCAAACATTGAATACAATCACAACCTTAATAATAGGCCTAAATGCCTGAATAACTATTTGATGCTTATTCAATATAAACTGACAAAGTCCTAATCTGGGGATAGACCTTAAATTCTTGCCACCGAACTGGTTCACTTTGTCAGTTTGGTTGTTAATCTAAAATTACGAAATTTTCAATGAACAAATCTAAAGGCTATCCGAAGTTTACAAAATACAATGCAAATGTCTTTTTTATCATAGAATGCAGAGCATGGTTGTGACGTATGCCAAGATGTTTGCCCTTGGAACCGATTCTCAAAACCACATAACGAACCGCTTTTTCAAGTAAATCCCGAATTACTTTCTTTTACCAAAAAAGATTGGGAAGAAATTACAGAAGATGTTTTTAAAAAAGTATTTAAAAATTCAGCGGTGAAAAGGACTAAGTTGGAAGGGTTGAAGAGGAATGTTGCGTTTTTGAGAGATTAATTTGTAGATTAAGTTTTTAAAGCTTTAAATTGCTTTGTCTTTCTTAAAAAATAATCCTCACAAATGAAAATGTACAATACCTCTTAAATTACTTGGGATGATATTTAAAAATAAAAATATCATCTCAAGTAATTTTTTTGAATTTGAAAAGTTTAATTCCCTCTGTAAGTGGAATAACCAAATGCCGAAAGAGTAATAGGAACATGATAATGACTATTGTCTTTTATCTCAAAAACAACTTCAATAAATGGATAAAAACTCTCAGTTTTATTTTCTTTGAAATAATCACTAGTAAAATAGGTCAGTTTGTAAATTCCATTATTGTCTTTTTCAGTACTAAGAAAGTCAGTAATTCTTCCATTTTTGTCTGTTTTCTTCTCTTCTATAAAAGTCCATACTTTTGTTTTTTCATTCATTTTCTCTAATTTAATGGATACATTCGAAGCAGGCATGCCTTTAGAAATGTCTAAAATGTGACTCGATAATTGGTGTCTACTTGTTTGAGCAAAAGAAGTCATCGAAATTAAAATAAATAGAAAGGTTGAGATTAAATTTTTCATAGTTTATGTTTTTTAAAGTTAAAATTAATTTGAAGGTTGAATACCAAATTCAGGAATCGAAGCCGATTTTGCAATAGCATCATCATTTTCAGGACTGCCTCCGCCGGCAACACCAATACTTCCGATGACTATTCCATTATGCCATAATGGAACTCCACCACTTAACAACAATAACTCCGGAAGTGTATTTAAATTTTTAGTATCATTATTGCTTTCTGCATTTCTTAATAGCATTAAGGTTGAAGTTTTAGTTGATAAAGCGGTATAGGCTTTTCGTCTGGCAGCTTCGGTATTGTGAGGGCCAACACCATCTCCTTTTACCAGTAAAACTAAAGTTCCTGAATGATCTAAGATAGCAATAGAAACATTTTTTGAGAGGCGTTGGGCTTCTTGATTAGCACGTTTCATCAATTCAAAAGCAGCATCTTGAGTCAACAAATCAACAGTACTTAAATACTTATTTTCCTGAATTGGTTTCAACTGCTCCGGTACTTTCTTTTGACTATAACCGAAAGAAGTTATAAAAACAAACAAATAGATTGAATATTTCATAGTGTATTTTTTCTGTAAAGTTACTATACAGAAAAAGCACAACTGTTGTCCTAAGTCAACGTTTTTAAAGCTTTGATTTAATTCTACTTAATGTTGAAGGGGATATTCCTAAATAGGAGGCGGCCATTTTATTTGAAACTCTTACTAGTAATTGCGGTTGATTTTTTATGACCCACTGCACTTTTTCTTTGGCATCAAAACCTTGAAATCCGTAGATTCTTTTTTGTGCTACGATGAAGCCCAGTTCAAGTATTTCGGTATAGATTTTTGCAAATTGAGGAAATTTATTTACTAATTTATAAAAATCAGTTCTTGTAATCGAAAGTAATTCAGATTTTTCAATGGTTTGTAAAAACTCCTCAGTAGGATGCTGATCAATAAAACTAGGCAATGCTGTAACAAAATTACCTTCGTAGGCAAAATACCTCGAAATTTCTTGTCCTGCATTAGTTGTTGTAAAAAGCCTTATACAACCCTTGTTGATAAAATAATAGTTTTTTGCAATGTCGTTATAACTGATTAAAATTTCATTTCGCTTAGTTTTCAAAGGTTTAAAATGAAAACAAATGAATTCAAGCGATTCTGTATCAAATTCAGCTTTTTTGTTTAAAAATAGTTTTAAGGTGGAATACATTATTAAATTTATCAAAAAACAACAACTATTACTAGATGATGTTAAATTCAAAAAGTTTTTCAGATTTAAACTGATGTAAATATAGCTAATAAATCGTCCTAAATTTCAAAATGGATTATAAATAGAATCAAATCTTAGCCATTGTATTATGGTAAAACAAAAGCTTAAACAAAAAAAAAACACCGGCAAAAACCGGTGTTGAAAAAGCAATTGTAACAAACGAAAACGTTCTACGCATAACAGATGAAAAGCAAGAAAGTATTCCAATTGCATTTTTGTTGAAAAAAATAAGAAACTAAAAACTATTTTCGCTTTTGTTATAACTGTTTATCTTTAAAAAAAGAGTTTTTTTGAGCTTTCTGTATTGGGACAAAAAGGATTCAATTTGTATTTTGAAATCCACAAAATCATTAAAATAGAACGTTTCGCATTGAATATCGTCGCATTCATTCATCCCTTCTAATTTGATGGAAAAATTGTTTAAACGTGATAAAAAAACTTCATTTTCCAATTGTTTTACATTGAGTTTAAGCGTTAACTTGTCTGAAATTAATTCTTTAATAGCTGTGTTTTTTGCTGTTTCAAAGAAGTTTTTCAAAAAAATAATTTCTTCCTCAATTCCTTCCAATTCTTCTCGCCAAAGTTTGATGTCACGATCAAGAAATTGATGTTGAATGGTATCTTGACTGTAAAATTTCTTCAATAAATTCATATCCCAATTATAGTGGTTGTTCTACTTTTATTATTTTAATAGTGTTTAATCCCGACGGGAACTCCCATTCTACTTCATCATTTTCCGCATAGCCAAAAAGAGCAAGTCCCATTGGAGCCATAACCGATAATTTGTTTTGAGATAAATCACTTTTTGACGGGATGACTAATTGAAATTTTTTCTCTCCACCAAAATCTGTTTTTATCGTAACTACAGAATTTAATCTAATTACGTCCGAAGGCATTTTAATTGAATCTACAACTTTAGCCTTTTTAATTTCTTCCATCAATTTTTCAAATGATAATCGGTATGTTTTGTCTTTTTCATTATGAATAGTTGAAAAAAGATTTTTTAAAACATCGAGTTCTTTTTTGTCAACTACTACTTTTTCGTACTTCATGATTTTTTTGATTATTATTTATGGGAAAATACCTCTTTGAATGTAGGCTGTTTCAATTCGTTTGATGGCTAGAATATAAGCCGCAGTTCGATGGTCAATTTGATCTTCGTGAACTAAATTTTCAACTTTTTTGAAAACTTCGGTCAGTTTCTTTTCAATTTTTACCATCACTTCGTCCAATGGCCAAAGTTCACCATTTCTGTTTTGAAGCCATTCAAAATAACTTCCAATTACACCTCCCGAATTACAAAGAATATCCGGAATAATTGTTACACCATTTGCCAATAAAATTCGTTCTCCTTCATTATTCGTTGGTCCGTTTGCTCCTTCGGCAATTACTTTCGACTTAATTTTCCCTGCATTTTTTTCAGTAATTTGATTACCTAACGCCGCCGGAATAATGAAATCACATTCTAAACCGAAAAAGTCTTCCGGTTCCATTTCTGTTGCTCCTTCAAAACCTTTTACCGAACCTTTTCTTGGTTTGCAATGTTCGTATAAATTGGCAACTGAAATTCCATTTTCATTAATCAAAGTGGCATGAGCATCTTGAACAGCGATTAAAATAGCACCATCATCAGTTAAGAATTTCGAAGCCCAATAACCTACATTTCCAAAACCTTGCACGATGAATTTTTTGCCTTTCAAGGTTTCTTTTCGTCCTTCAAAAAGTAATCGCAACGTGATATAAACACCAAATCCGGTTGCTCTATCACGTCCTTCTAATCCGCCTGAACCTACTGGTTTTCCGGTAACTACATGTTTATTGTTTGATCTTTCCGATGGTGATTTTGTCGACATAAATGTATCGGCAATCCAAGCCATAGTTTGTTCATTTGTATTCACATCCGGTGCAGGAATGTCGTACTCCGGCCCGATATTTTCGCCTAAAGCAAACGTAAATCGACGAGTGATTCGCTCTAATTCACTTAAAGAATAATTTCTCGGATCAATTTGAATTCCTCCTTTTGCACCACCATAAGGCAATCCGGCTAACGAGGTTTTCCAAGTCATCCACATCGCTAACGCTTTGGCATCATCAACATCCACAGTAGGATGATAACGCAATCCACCTTTATATGGCCCCAATGCGTTGTTATGTTGCACACGGTATCCGGTGAAAATTTCAATGGAACCATCATCCATTTTTACAGGAAAATGAATAATAATTTCATTGTTTGTAATTGATAAAATTTTTCGAATATTTGGATTTAAATTCATTGAATCGGCGGTTTTATCAAACTGCTCAATTACATTATCCAACATTGTTTTCTGTTTTTGTTCTTTTAAAATTTCCATTTTCTGTTTGTTTTTAACTATATTCTTCACATTCTATTTTTTTGTTTTCCATCCAAACACAATTGTTGTTGTTCAAACAATTGCTACAGATGCCAAACACCATTTTATTGTTTTTTAAATGAGATGAAACTTTAATTTTGTTCTCAAAGTTCATTTTTTCCCATAGCATTTCCTTCCCTTTTTCAAAAGAGGGGTTATTTAAGATTTCCATAATAATTGTAAACTTGTTTCGATCTACTCCAAAGCAAGGTGTGTGCCAAAAGAAATTCATTAACTATAAAGCGTTGATAATGAATAAAATGTAAATAGAGGTCGTAAAATAGAAAAATTTTTAACTGAGGAATAAACGCTCGACCGGTTCATTTCTCCCCGATTTTAGAGAAGTTTTTGACGAAGCGTTTTGCGGTCAATTTGAAGAATTTCTGCCGCTTTTGTTTTATTATTGTTTACAGCTGATAGCACTTTTAAAATGTATGCTTTTTCAATCTCGTGAAGTGGTTTTAATGGTGAACTTTCCGATGGTTGTTTGTATTTCAATTGTTTCGGAATTAAGTCAATATCAATTTCGTAGTCACACATCACAATTAATCGTTGCATAATATTTTCTAATTCCCGAACGTTTCCCGGCCAATCGTGACGAGTTAAAATTTCAATCGCTTTTGGAGTAATGGTAATGTTAGATTTTCCATACTCTTTTTCATATTTTTTAATGAACGTATTGATTAATGGTAATAAATCCGACTTTCGATTTCGTAAAGGTGTCGATTCAATACTCACAACATTCAAGCGATAATATAAATCTTCTCTGAAAGTTCCGTTTTTAATCATATTTTGCAGATTGCTATTGGTCGCAGAAATTATTCTAATTTCAATTTTTTCTGCTGTTTGCGAACCAACCATCGTGATTTCTTTTTCTTGCAAAACCCTCAATAATCTGCTTTGAACGGTTAATGAAGCGTTTCCAATTTCATCCAAAAAAATAGTTCCGCCTGCGGCCGCATGAAACAAACCTTTTTTCGTTTCATTTGCACCGGTAAAAGCTCCTTTTACATAACCAAATAATTCCGATTCAAGTAAAGTTTCAGGTATTCCACCACAATTAACGGTAATAAATGGCTGTGAAGCGAACCGGCCATTGTAGTGAATCGCTCTTGCAATAAGTTCTTTTCCGGTTCCACTTTCTCCTTCGATTAAAACAGTTACGCGATTGTCTTTTACACGTTCAATTACATCAATCAATTTATAATGTTCTTCAGAATCACCTACAATTCCGGCATAAAATGTTTCTTTTAAAACTTTTTTATCGATAGATTGATTCGAATTTTGAACAGAATTCTTCAAACAAATTTGAATAGCTTTTTTTAATTCTTCACTGGTAAAGGGTTTGATTAAATAATCTAAAGCTCCCGATTTTACAGCAGTTATGGCTGTATCAACAGATGGAAAACCTGTAATCACCAATTTTGGAATAGAAGGAAAATGTTCCGAAGCATATTTGATTAATTCAATCCCATTAATTTCAGGCATCTGCAAATCGGTAATTAGTAAATCGATGGAAGTTGATTTTAAAACCTCAATCGCCTCATTAACAGAAGAAGCTTTGTAGGCATGAAAATTAAATGATTTCAAATGGCGTTGAAGCAGTTCCAACATATCATAATTATCATCTACAATTAAAATATTTTCTTTTTTAAGTTTCATGATAATTATTTTAGAGGTAATTTAATGCTGAAAATCGTTCCTTTAGGTTTGTTGTCCAATGCTTCAATCGTTCCTTGGTGACTTTTAATGATTCCATGTACTACGCTTAATCCTAATCCGGTTCCTTCACCAAGTGGTTTTGTGGTGAAAAACGGTTCAAAAATTTTATGTTTAATTTCATCATCAATCCCTTTTCCGTTGTCTTTAATTTCTATAACAAAATGACTTTCAGTTGAAAAAACATTCACGTGAATTTCACTTTTTGGAGGCGAAACATAGATGGCATTCAAAAGTATATTAAACAAAACTTGAGTAAGTTGAATGTTGTCAATTTGTGCCTTAATATCATCATCTGCAAAACTAACTTTATAATTAATTTCACCTTTTTTAAAATTCGGGCCAAGCAATGTTAATGCCTGCATAATAATTGGTTTGACAGCAAAAACACTTTTATTTTGAGGCATTTCGCATGAAAAAAACATTAAATTTTTTACTATTTCACGGGAATAAATGGCGGCATTAATAATTTTTGCAATATCGCGATCAATTTGAGGATTATTATTTTGTTGTTTAATTAATTCAGCAAAGCCTAAAATATTTCCCAGTGGAGTATTCAATTCATGAGCAATTCCAGCGGTAATTTCTCCTAAAATTGATAGTCTATCAACCCTTTCTGCACTCCTTTTTAGATGAGCTTCTTTAAGTTGATTTTCCTTTTTTTCTAGGTAGAAACCAACTTCGTAACATACTTTTTTTAATAATTTTTTTTCATCTTCCAAAAAATCGTTTTCAGTAAAATCATCTGCCGGATAATGAATTTTTATTTCACCAACAATACTTTCATCAATGAGTAAATTATCTTTTACAAAAATTGTGTTTTCAATCTTTTCATTTGTAAAAAAGCACAAATCTTTAAAAGAAATTTCTACAATTGCCTTTTCAGAAAAACGCCAAGCTTCCTTTAGTCTCGATGCAATTGCAACAAATACTTCCTCGTTAGTCAATTCCTGTTGATTAAGAATATTTGTCACTTCATAAAGACAACTTAGTTCTTTAATTCGTTCGGTTAATTTTTCTTCTGTTGAGAATTGATTCATCTTAGTATGATTCTTATATTAATAATCGGGTAAAATTTACCCGTTTCAAAGGTATTTAAAAATTAGATTGGTTCGCTTTTTATTGAAATTAAAAATTGTTTTCTCATTTGATAAGTTTGATTTAGGTGGAAGTGAAATTTATTTTTTTTATTATCTTCAACTCTCTTACCTTTGTGAGTCAATCATAGAAGAACCAAATTCATGCACAAAGATTCAAAACGTAGAGAAGCCCTTTTATACCACGCCAAACCAAATCCCGGAAAGATACAGGTCGTGCCAACCAAAAAATATGCCACTCAACGTGATTTGTCGTTGGCCTATTCACCAGGTGTAGCCGAACCTTGTTTGGAAATAGCCAAAGATGTAAATAACGTTTATAAATACACCGCTAAAGGGAATTTAGTAGCCGTAATTTCTAATGGAACTGCGGTTTTAGGTTTAGGAGACATTGGTCCAGAGGCCTCAAAACCTGTGATGGAAGGAAAAGCGTTACTCTTTAAAATCTTTGCCGATATTGATGTGTTTGATATAGAAGTTGACACAAAAGACATTGATGCTTTCATTGAAACCGTAAAAAATATTGCACCTACTTTTGGAGGAATAAATTTAGAAGACATCAAAGCTCCCGAATCTTTTGAAATCGAACGCCGTTTGGTGGAAGAATTAAACATTCCGGTGATGCACGATGATCAACACGGAACCGCTATTATTTCTTCAGCAGCACTTTTAAATGCTCTTGATTTAGCCGGAAAAAAGGCAGAAGACATTAAGTTAGTAGTTTCAGGAGCAGGTTCGGCAGCACTAGCATGCGTAAACCTTTATCTTCTATTAGGTGTAAAGGTTGAAAATATTGTAATGTTTGATAGCAAAGGAATTTTGTATAAAAACCGTGAAGATTTATCAGAATTGCAAACCAAATATGCAAACGGCAAAATTGGCGGAACTTTACATGAAGCTTTAGTTGGAGCCGATATGTTTTTAGGACTTTCTGCAGGAAATATTTTGACACCAGAAATGCTATTATCTATGGCAAATGATCCAATTGTTTTTGCTATGGCAAATCCAATTCCGGAAGTAGATTATAACGTAGCCATCAATACCAGAAAAGACATTATTATGGCAACGGGCCGTTCAGACCATCCTAACCAAGTGAACAACGTGCTTGGTTTTCCCTATATTTTTAGAGGAGCGTTGGATGTAAGAGCAACCAAAATTAACGAAGCAATGAAAATGGCTGCTGTTAAAGCATTAGCCGTGTTGGCTAAAATGCCTGTTCCTGAACAAGTAAACATTGCGTATGGCGAAACAAAGTTGAATTTTGGTCGCGATTATATTATTCCAAAACCATTCGATCCACGATTAATTACCATTGTTGCACCTGCTGTTGCCAAGGCAGCTATGGATTCTGGAGTAGCTTTGAATCCTATTTTAGATTGGGATAAATACGAAGAAGAATTAGCTGAAAGATTAGGTTCTGATAACAAAATGGTTCGACTTTTAGCCAACCGTGCGAAAACCGACCCAAAACGAATTGTGTTTGCCGAAGCAGATCATTTAGATGTGTTGAAAGCGGCTCAAATTGTCATGGAAGAAGGCATCGGAAAACCCATCCTTTTAGGAAATAAAGAAATTATTTTAGAATTAAAAGAAGAAATTGGTTTTGATGTTG
This sequence comes from Flavobacterium azooxidireducens, assembly GCF_023195775.1. Lineage (NCBI taxonomy): Bacteria > Pseudomonadati > Bacteroidota > Flavobacteriia > Flavobacteriales > Flavobacteriaceae > Flavobacterium > Flavobacterium azooxidireducens. The sequence goes on along the minus strand of NZ_CP096205.1, from coordinate 1,025,432 downwards.
ATGTGCCAATTTTAGATCCAAAAACAAAAGAATGTGATGATAAGCGAATGCAATATGCCACCACTTTTTGGGAAAGCAGAAAACGCAGAGGAATTTCGTTATTGGATGCTCAAAAGTGGATGAGAGAACGCAATTATTTTGCCGCGATGATGGTCAACGAAGGTGAAGCAGATGCTTTGGTAACCGGATATTCCAGAAGTTATCCAACCGTGGTAAAGCCAATTATGGAACTAATTGATAAAGCTCCTGGTGTTAGCCGAATTGCCACTACCAATATGATGATGACCAACCGAGGGCCGATTTTTTTCTCCGATACGGCTATCAATGTTGATCCGAGTGCAGATGATTTAGCAAAAATTGCCTTAATGACAGCCAAAACAGTTAAAATGTTTGGAATGCAACCGGTTATTGCCATGGTTTCCTATTCAAATTTTGGCTCTTCAAGCAACGAAAGTGCTGTGAAAGTTCGTCAAGCAGTTGCTTATCTTCATAAATATTATCCGGATTTAATTGTTGATGGCGAAATTCAAGCTGATTTTGCTTTAAATCCTGAAATGTTAAAAGATAAATTTCCATTTTCAAAATTAGCAGGAAAAAAAGTCAACACATTGATTTATCCTAATTTGGAAGCGGCAAATATCAATTATAAAATGTTAAAAGAGTTGTATAAAGTAGATTCAATTGGACCAATAATGTTAGGGTTAGACAAGCCTGTACATATTTTTCAATTAGGAGCTAGCGTAGAAGAAATGGTCAATATGGCAGCAGTTGCTGTGGTTGATGCTCAAGAAAAAGAAAAGCGTTACAAATCGCTCAAAGTAAGTTTTTAACTTATTTTTTAGTTATTAATCGTTTTATTGATTGGTAATTAAAGTTTTTTGTTACATTTGAAAATTACTTATTTCATCCATGATAGCTCATATACAAGGTCGTTTGGTAGAAAAATCGCCAACTGATGTGGTCATCGACTGCAACGGTGTGGGCTACCATCTACATATTTCTTTGCACACGTTTTCATTAATTCCAAATTCAGAAAATATCAAGTTGTTTACCCATCTTCAAATTAAAGAGGATGCCCATACCTTATTTGGTTTTGTGGAAAAGTCTGAACGTGAGATATTTAAATTGTTGCTTTCTGTTTCAGGAATCGGAGCAAGCATTGCCAGAACAATGCTATCTTCGATGGAACCTAAACAGATTTTGCACGCCATTGCTACGGGAGATGTGGTTTCTATTCAATCTATCAAAGGAATTGGAGCAAAAACCGCACAACGAGTAATTTTGGACTTGAAAGAAAAAGTGTTAAAAGTGTATGATTTAGACGAAGTTTCTATGTCGTCAAACAATACAAATAAAGATGAAGCGTTATCTGCTTTGGAAGTTTTAGGTTTTAACAAAAAATTAGCAGAAAAAGCAGTAGAAAAAATTGTGAGAGAAAGCCCCGACGCAACTATCGAATCAATCATTAAACAAGCATTAAAAAATTTATAGTTCTTGAAAACTACGTATAATTATAATTTTGTTGTGTCAATTAAAGCATGCTTTTTTTGGCTCATTTTACTTTTAAGTTTCACCGCATTTTCGCAAGAAGATGATGATTTAGAAACTCCCACAGATTCTGTTGGTTATAATGTTGGAAAAGTAGAATTGAACAATCCACCAAGTATTGTCTCGGCTTATACCTATGATCCGGTTACTGATCGTTATATTTACAATAGTAAGTTGGGCGAATTCAATATTAATTATCCAGTTATTTTAACGCCAAAAGAATATGAAGAATTGGTGCTTCGCGAGTCGATGCGAAATTATTTTAAGCAAAAATTAGACGCTATCGATGGTAAAAAAGAAGGCTCAGAAGATGCTAAAAAAGATTTACTGCCGCGTTATTATGTAAACTCCGGTTTTTTTGAAACTATTTTTGGAAGTAATACCATTGATGTTCAGCCACGTGGATCAGTTGAAATAGATTTGGGAGTTCGTTATACCAAACAAGATAATCCTTCCTTTTCTCCACGAAACAGAACAACTACTACTTTTGATTTTGATCAACGGATAAACATGAGTTTAACCGGAAAAGTTGGAACAAGATTAAATGTAAATGCCAATTATGACACGCAATCAACATTTGCATTTCAAAACTTAATTAAGTTAGAATATGCTCCCGAGGAAGATGCTATTCTGCAAAAGTTAGAAGTAGGTAACGTTAGTATGCCGCTAAACAATACTTTAATTCGTGGTGCACAGAGTTTATTTGGAGTGAAAGCACAGTTGCAATTTGGGCGAACAACAATTACCGGTGTTTTCTCCGAACAAAAATCACAAACACGCTCCGTAACCGCAGAAGGAGGAGGAACAGTGCAAGACTTTCAAATGTTTGCTTTGGAATATGATGCAGACAGACACTTTTTCCTTTCTCAATATTTTAGAAACAGATATGACGGTTCTTTAAGACAATATCCAATGATTGATAGCCGTGTTCAAATTACACGTATCGAAGTTTGGATTACGAATCGTCAAAACAGAGTTAATACTTCGCAAGAAGGAAATAATTTAAGAAATATTATTGCTCTTCAAGATTTAGGAGAAGCTCAATTGCCCGGATTAACCGATGCCGAAGTTGTAGGGATAGATCCAATTCCTCCAGGTTTCTTTAATGTGATGGCTAACACACCTTCCAAAAACTCTAATAATGACTTTGATCCAGCTTTGATTCAAAGTGGTAGTGGTTTGTTGCGTCCACAAATTAGAGAAATAGTAACTTCAAATGAGGGGTTCAACTATAATGCTGTTGAAGGATTAGATTATTCAAAACTAGAAAATGCCAGAAAATTAACGCCCAATGAATTTACTTATCATCCACAATTAGGGTATATTTCGCTTCAGCAAAAATTAGCAAACGACGAAGTTATTGCAGTAGCCTATCAATATACAATCGGAGATGATGTCTATCAAGTAGGAGAGTTTGGAAATGATGGTGTAGAATCAACAGTTGTAGATCCGGGAACAAATATTCCTGTAACTCAATGTTTGGTTTTAAAAATGTTAAAAAGTAATTTAACAAATGTTGATAAGCCAATTTGGAATTTGATGATGAAAAACATCTATCAAATACCGGGTGCATTTCAACTTGAACAAGAAGATTTTAGATTTAACATTTTATATTCGGACCCATCACCTTTAAATTACATTACATTAACCAATCCGTTGCCTTCGCCTGAAGATGAAGTTTCGGAAACGCCACTATTAAGAGTTTTTAACGTTGACCGATTAAATTATACAAATGATCCGCAACAAGGTGGAGATGGGTTTTATGACTTTATACCCGGTTTAACTGTTGATAGTCAAAACGGACGATTGATTTTCACCACCGTTGAACCTTTTGGTAAACACTTATTTGAAAAATTGAAATCAAGTCCTGGTGAAGATTATAACAATACAATTACGGGATATAATGCCAATCAAAATAAATATGTTTACCGCAGTATGTATCGCAGCACGCAGGCGGCCGCACTTCAGGATAGTGAGAAAAACAAATTCTTACTTCGCGGACGTTATAAATCTTCTGGAGGAGACGGAATTCCAATCGGAGCATTTAACGTACCAAGAGGATCGGTGGTTGTAACGGCTGGCGGACGAACATTGGCAGAAGGAATTGATTATACCGTAAACTATCAATTAGGAAGAGTTAGAATTTTAGACCCTTCACTTCAAGCATCTGGAACACCAATCAACATTTCGGTAGAAAACAACTCCGTTTTTGGTCAGCAAACAAGACGTTTTATGGGAGTGAATGTGGATCATAAATTTTCAGATAAATTCCAAATTGGTGCAACCTATTTAAGAATGACAGAACGACCATTTACACAAAAATCTTCGTTTGGTCAAGAGTCTGTAAACAATTCTATTTTTGGATTTAATGGAAATTATTCAACAGAAGTTCCTTTTTTAACTAGATTAGTAAATAAATTACCAAATATAGATACAGATGTTCCCTCTAACATTTCTGTTCGTGGTGAAGTCGCTTTCTTAAAACCAGGTACACCAAAAGCAGATAATTTTGATGGTGAATCAACATTATATGTAGATGATTTTGAAGGTTCTCAATCAACAATTGATATGAAATCTGCATTAGCTTGGAGCTTGTCTAGTGTGCCGCTTCATAATAATGAAAGTACCTATAATTTTGGTGAAACATTAACGGGAAGAGATACAGGTTTTAAAAGAGCAAAATTAGCATGGTACACTGTAGATCCAATTTTCTATACAAGTCAAAGGCCAAATAGTATTTCTGATGAAGAAATGGCTTTAAACAGAACAAGAAGAATCTTTATAAACGAAATTTTTCCTGTAACAGACATCGCTCAAGGACAACAAACTGTTATCAATACTTTAGATTTAACCTATTTCCCTACAGAGCGAGGACCATACAATTACAATCCTTTAACAACATCAGACAACACATTGCCAAATCCGGAAACAAATTTTGGAGGGATTATGCGAGCCATAAATTCTACTAATTTTGAACAAGGAAATGTGGAGTATATTCAGTTTTGGATGATGGATCCTTATCATGGAACAGACGAATTTAATCCGGCAAATACGGGAGAAATTTATTTGAACTTAGGAGAAATTTCAGAAGATGTTTTAAAAGACGGAAGAAAGCAATATGAAAATGGTTTGCCGGGAGTAGGCTCAACTCAGCCAACCATACCTACATTTTGGGGTAAAGTTCCTGCTTCTCAATCGCTTATTTATGCATTTGATACAGAAGATGGAAATAGAGCTCTTCAAGATGTTGGTCTAGATGGTGTTAATGATGAAGAAGAAGCTCAATTAGACGGATTGCCTGCTGTTTTTCAAGGTTTTACAGATCCGGCGGCAGACAACTATCAATTCTATTTAGATGCAACCGGAAATGTGATCGAACGCTATAAAAACTATAATGGTTTAGAAAGAAATTCTCCTGTAAATGTTTCAGATAATAATAGAGGAAATTCAACCTTACCGGATACAGAAGATATCAATAGAGATAATACGATGAATACGATTAATGCGTATTTTGAATATAAAATTGAAGTAGCTCCCAACATGGTAGTTGGTCAAAATTATATAACAGACATTGTTCCTGTTGCAGCAATTCCACCAAGCAGCAGTGGGCCTGGTTTACCTGAGGCAAGATGGCTTCAATTTAAAATACCTGTATCTCAATTTCAAAATAGAATTGGAAGTATCTCAGATTTTCGTTCCATTCGATTCATGAGAATGTTTATGACCGGATTTACAGAAGAAATGACAGTGCGTTTTGGTGTTTTAGAATTAGTACGTGGCGAATGGAGAAGATTCTTAGGTACATTAGATCCAAATGAAACTGTAGCAGAAGATGAAGATGATAATACAGCTTTTGATGTTCAATCTGTCAATATTCAAGAAAATAGCAACAGAACACCAGTTCGATATATAATGCCTCCTGGAGTTAATCGTGAGCAATTGTTCAATAACAATACCGTTATTAATCAGAACGAACAATCGCTTTCTCTTCGTGTTGCCCAAAAAAATACTAGTCTTCCTGGAGGTTTGGAACCAGAAGATTCAAGGGCTGTATTTAAAAATTTAGAGGTAGACATGCGTCAGTTTGAAAAACTAAAAATGTTTATTCATGCCGAAGCAATAGAAAATAATGTTGATGCAAATAGATTGCAAGACGATGAAATGGTTGCTTTTATCCGTTTTGGAAATGACTTTACGCAAAACTTCTACCAAGTTGAAATTCCGCTGAAAGTTACGCCTCATGGAGCAACCGTTCCAGAAGAAGTTTGGCCGGAAGCTAATGAAATCGACTTAAATTTAGCATTGCTTACTCAGCTTAAAATTTTAGCAATCAATGGAGCCAACCCTAATCCGGATGAAATTTATTTTCAAGATGAGGATCAATTGGATCCTTCAACAGCATCCAAACCCAATAAACTTCGTTTAGGGATAAAAGGAAATCCAAACTTTGGATTAGTAAGAACGTTGATGATTGGATTGCGAAATACCAAAACGGGTCAGGTTGAATTAGAAAGTATTCGAGGTGAAGTTTGGTTCAATGAATTACGTGTAGCCGGATTAAAAAATAAAGGTGGATATGCCGCTATTTTGAATGTAGATGCCAATGCCGCCGATTTTGCTACAGTTTCTGCAACCGGTAGAATGAGTACTATTGGTTTTGGAGCTTTAGAACAAGGCGTAAATGAAAGAAGTCGAGAAGACATGCAACAATATGACATTGTAACCAATATCAATGTTGGTCAGCTGCTTCCAAAAAAATGGGGAATTAATTTACCGTTTAATTATGCTATTGGCGAACAAACCATTACGCCAGAGTATGATCCTTTTAATCAAGATATCAGACTCGAACAACTAATTGACATAACACCGGATGCTGCAGAAAGAGAAAATATTGAAAAAAGAGCGGTCGATTATACCAAACGAAAAAGCATAAACTTTATCGGTGTAAGAAAAGAACGCGGAGCCGAACAAAAAGCCCGTGTGTATGATGTTGAAAATTTCACGCTTTCTCATTCGTTTAATGAGGTAGAAAAACACAATTATGAAATTGAAGATTTTATCGATCAACAAACCAGAACATCTGTAGATTATGCCCACACATTCCAAAACAAACCGATAGAGCCTTTAAAAAGCAATAAGTTTTTGAAGAAATCGCAGTATTGGAAATTATTGAGCGACTTCAATTTTAATTATTTACCATCAAATATAAACTTTAGTACAAATGTAATCAGACAGTTCAACCGTCAGCAATTCAGACAAGTTGAAGTAGAAGGAATTCCTCTATCTGCTTTGTATAGAAGAAATTATTTATTCAACTATCAATACGGTTTCAATTTCAATTTAACAAAATCATTGAAATTAAATTATACTGTTAGCAGAAGTAATATTGTTCGAAATTATTTTGACGAACAAGGATTTCCGGAAGAAGAAAATAGAATTTTTGATGATTATTGGAATATTGGTACACCCGATCAACACAACCAACAATTTGTGTTGAATTATGAAATTCCTTTGAATAAATTACCGTTTTTAACTTTCTTAAAATCCAATTATTCTTATACGGGTACTTACAGCTGGATGCGTTCTTCCGATGCATTATCAACATTTGAAACAGAAGACGGATTTGTGTATGATTTAGGAAATACTATTCAAAATTCTGGCTCTCATCGATTAAATGCAACCATGAACATGGATATGTTTTACAAATATATCGGTTTAACAAAAGGACCAAAAAAGCCGGCAACGCAACCAAAACCTGCTGCACCGAAACCGGGTGAAAAAATTGTGAGTACCAGACAGCCACAACAATCGGAAGGTAGTGTGTTTATGGATGGATTGATTGGTGTTGTAACAAGTGTAAAAAACATTCAAATAAATTATACTCAAAACGAAGGAACAGTTTTGCCTGGTTATACACAATCATTAGGCTTTTTCGGAACATCAAAACCAACTACCGGATTCGTGTTCGGACTTCAAGACGATGTGCGTTACGAAGCTGCACGTAGAGGATGGCTTACCATTTATCCAGAATTTAACCAAAATTATACGCAAGTTGTTACAAAACAATTAAACGGTACAGCAAAAGTTGATTTATTCCCTGATTTTACCATCGACTTAACGGCCGATAGAAATTATATGGAAAATTATACCGAACAATATGATGTTGAAAGCGGTATTTATAATTCAAGATCACCATATACAACAGGAAATTTTTCAATTTCAACTGTTTTAATTAAAACTTCTTTTAGTAAAAGTGATGAGTTCAATTCCGCTGCTTTTCAAGATTTCAGAGATAATCGTATAGAAATTGCTAATCGTTTGGCAGCACAATATTATATAGGTGATATTCCAAGAGTAACTGATCCGTCTAATCCTAATTTTGGTTATCCGGTAGGATTTGGAAGAAATAGCCAAGCCGTTTTAATTCCATCATTCTTAGCAGCTTATTCAGGAAAAGAATCGGGCGGAGTTTCTCTAGGTGCATTTAGAGATTTTCCTCTTCCAAACTGGACAGTAAAATATAGTGGATTAATGCGTTATAAATTCTTTAAAGATAGATTTAAGCGTTTTTCATTACAACATAGTTACAAAGCGGCTTATACAATTAACTCTTTCCGTTCTAATTTTGAATTTGAACAAAATCCTAATCAGTTAGATCAAGGAGGTAATTTCTATAATAAAACGCTGATTCAAAATGTAAACCTTGTTGAGCAATTTAATCCATTGATTCGAGTAGATTTTGAAATGCAAAACTCATTTAAGTTTTTAGCCGAAATGAAAAAAGATAGAGCATTATCTATGAGTTTCGATAATAATTTGCTTACCGAAATTCAAGGATTAGAATATGTGGTTGGACTTGGTTTTCGATTTAAAGATGTCACTTTTACCTCTGCTTTAGCAGATAATCCACAAGGTGTGATTAAAAGTGATATCAATATTAGAACAGATTTCTCATTTAGAGATAATAAAACAATTGTACGTTATTTAGATTATGATAACAATCAATTATCTGGAGGTCAAAATATCTGGTCTGCTAAATTAACTGCAGATTATGCGTTTAGTAAAAATCTTACAGCAATTTTCTATTACGATCACACTTTTTCTAAAGCAGTAATTTCTACGGCTTTCCCGTTAACCAACATTAGAGCAGGATTTACTCTACGATATAATTTTGGAAATTAACAGAAAAATTAATCAAAAAATAGTTTAAAATAATCGTATAAAAATTACATTTGTAGAAACAATTTACAATAATGAATATACCATCAAATTTAAAGTACACAAAAGACCACGAATGGGTTAGTTTAGAGGGAGACGTTGCTACTGTAGGAATTACCGATTTTGCCCAAAAAGAATTAGGCGATATTGTTTATGTAGAAGTAGAAACCCTTGATCAAACATTGGATAAAGACGAAGTTTTTGGAACTGTAGAAGCAGTAAAAACCGTTTCCGATTTATTTTTACCTTTAGCTGGTGAAATTATAGAGTTTAATGAAGACCTTGAAACCAAACCGGAAAGTGTGAACACAGATCCGTATGGAGATGGGTGGATGATAAAAATTAGAGTTTCTAATCCAAACGATTTTGCTGATTTATTAACCAGTGAAGCTTATAAAGATTTGATTGGTGCATAAAAAAAACTTTCTTATTCTTGCCTTGTTTTTTTGGATAGTATTTATCACAACATTAAGCTTGGTAAGTTTGAATGGTTTGCCGAAAGTTTCTCCTGAAAATGGAGATAAATACGTTCATTTTATATTCTATTTTGTTTTAACTTTATTACTTATTTTAACTTTGGTAAATAAGTTTGGACTAAAACGTTCAATTATTATCTCTTTCGTTATTGCTGTTTTTTATGGCATAATTATTGAAGTATTACAAGGTGTTTTAACCGAAAACAGAAGACCCGAATTAGCAGATGCTTTATTCAATTCCTTTGGAAGTTTTGTAGCAACAATTGTTGTTTACCTAAATAGAAAAAGGTTAAATTTTATAAAATAATTTTAATTTTTTTGACAAATAGCTATATTAGCAACTCAATTAACGAATTATGGAACCAAAAAAGAACTCAAATGTTGACCCTAAGCGAAATAGTTCGCTCTATTTTCAGCTTGGATTAGCTGCTATTGCTATACTTTCTTATTTAGCAATAGAATTAAAAACATATGAAAAAGACTTATCTGGTCTTGAAAAGAAAGTGGATAACAGTTTCTTAGACGAAGATGTGCCGGTTACAATGCAATTGAATACACCACCGCCACCGCCACCGCCACCGCCACCAGCTCCAGAGGTTATTAAAATTGTAGAAGATAAAAAGGAGATCAAAGAAGTTGAAATTCAATCTACTGAAACAAACCAAAAAGAAGAGGTTGTTAAAGCAGAAAGAGTGGTTGTTGCAGAAGTGGAAGAACCAGAGGTTGACGTTCCTTTTGCAATTATCGAAGACGTTCCTTTGTTTCCAGGTTGTGAAAGCGTAGCTAAAGACAAAAGAAAAGACTGTTTTCAAGAAAAAATTCAGGCTCACATTAAGAAAAATTTTACCTATCCGGATGCAGCAATAGATGCAGGTCACCAAGGAAAAGTATTCGTGAGTTTCGTAATAGAAAAAGATGGTAGTGTGTCAATTGCAAACATGAGAGCACCTTACCCAACTTTGGAAAAGGAAGCAAAAAGAATTATGACTAAACTTCCGAAGATGACTCCAGGAAAGCAAAGAGGAAAACCAGTTAGAATGACGATGAGTATTCCAATTACTTTCAAATTAGATCAATAGTTTTTAGATAAAACATACCATAATCCGCTCAATTTGAGCGGATTATTTTTTTGGCATAACTTTTGGTTTCTATTTTTTATAACTAATCCATAGAAACCATGAGAAATTTAGATGACTACCCAAATGTAAAGCACAACGGAAAAATTTACTTCCAACTTGGGCTTTTGGCAAGTTTAATTGCTGTTTATTTTATTATTGAATTAGAAACTCCGGCATCAGACCTAGATGCTTTTGAAAGAAAACAACCGATTGATCTTTCAGAAAAGGATTATATTCATGATTTTACTATTGAAAAAGAACCTCAAAAGGAAATTGCAAAAGTTGAGCCCAAGCCGAAATTAACACCTCATAAGCCGGTTGTTGATACATTTAAGCCAATTGACAACAGTAATCCTGAACCTGAAAATGTTGAAACAGCTTCACCTGATGATACGCCTTTGGAGAATCTTATCCCAACAGAAACACCAACAACTTCATTAACAGCAGACATTCCAACAGTGAAAAAAAGTTCTTATGAAGGATATGAATTAGACGAATTGCCAACTTTTGCAGCTTGTTCAGGTTTAAAAGGAGATGCTCAAAAAGTCTGCTTTAATGAACAAATGAAAAAGTACTTGCAAAGGAACTTACAATATCCTGAAACAGCACGAGAAAACAACAAACAAGGTTCGGTTTATGTAGAGTTTGTTATTAATTCAAATGGTTCAATTAGTGGTGTAAAACCTGCAAATGCGGCAAAATTCAACGATAAAGATTTAGAAAAAGAAGCCTTAAGAGTAATCAGTAAATTGCCAAATTTAAAACCCGGAAAGATAAAAGGTGAGCCGGTTAATGTGCGTTATACAATCCCAATTACATTTCGCTTAAGTAAATAAAAATATTTATAGCTAAAAAGCATCCCACTTCGGTGGGATTTTTTATTTTTACGCAATGGATATCAAACAATATTTAGATTCAACGTATTTAAAAACAGCTGAGCAAGCCGGATTGTCTTTTGAAGAAAATAAAAAAGTAGTTCAAGGTTTCATTTCCGAAGCCATTCAAGAACGCTTTAAACTTATTATGATTCGACCGGATATGGTTGCATTGGCAAAAAAAATGATTTCAGAAGCCAAATCAAAAGTGTTGATAGGAACTGTTATTGGTTTTCATGAAGGAACAGTTAGTATTGAAGAAAAACTTTCAGAAGCAAAAAAAGCTATTGAAGACGGTGCAGATGATCTGGACTTTGTTGTTAATTATGAATTGTTTAAAGTCGGTCAATCAAGTTTAGTGAAGGAAGAAGTTTTAAAATGTACACAACTCGGATTATCGCACAACAAAACTGTAAAATGGATTATTGAAGTTGCCGCTTTAACAGACCAACAAATTGTGCAATTATCTGCATTGATAAAAAATGTTGTAATTGCCAATTTTAAAGAAGACAGCTATTCGTCAGTTTTTGTAAAATCGTCTACTGGTTTTTATAAAACACAAGATAACAAACCTAACGGAGCAACAGTTTCAACCATCATAATGATGTTAGAAAACAGTTCTCCGTTGCCTGTTAAAGCAGCGGGTGGAGTACGAACGTATCAAGAAGCAATAGAAATGATTAATCTTGGCGTAAAAAGAATAGGAACTTCTTCAGCAAAAGCAATTGCAGCAGGATTGGTGGCAGATGGTAATTATTAATTAAGTCTCAAATGAAAAAATATAGTATTCTTTTAGTGCTTTTTGTTTCAGGGTTTTTGTGGTCTCAAGGCAAAAAAGTAGAACAATTTCCGGTTTTTCCATCGTGTGAAAATAAATTCAACGAAGAGTTGGAAAGTTGTTTTTATGATGAAGTACAGCAAAAAGTTTTCACAAATTTTAAAGTTCCACAAAATGTGATAGACAATAATTTTAAAGGAAATTTTATTGTTTTGTTTGAAGTTAATAGTGAAGGAAAATTCATCATGCAATATTCGGATGCTGCTTATCCTGAATTAAATGAAGAAATCAAACGAGTTTTTAATGAAATGGAACCAATTGGTCCGCCAACTTATGCAGGAAATCCAACGTATTCAAGATATTCTATTCGCATCAGTATTCCGTTGCAAGATCCGGTTCAGGCAAAATTGGCTAAAGAAGAAGCAGCTAAAAAAAGTGCTTCCGAATTTAAAGTCAATAAAAATGAATTGGATGAATATGATAATATCAAATATGAAAAATTTTCAAATCCTCAGTTTCAAAGTCATTTAAATATACCATTTTCTCACAGTAATTATGCTCAATTTGATGCAGCTTTAAATCAAGTGGGTTCAAATAATCACACATCTTCCAAACCATATACATATTCCGAAGTAAATAAATATTATAATTTGGAAGAAGCCAATCAAAAATTAATGAAAAATAAAACCGGTTGGTGGGGAAGAAAATTTTGGAACGAAAATTTAGTCGCCATTCAAGGGAAAGATTATTGGTTTACAATGAATCCTATCTTAGATTTAAGAGTTGGAAAAAGCAGCCCAAGCGAAGCAAGTTACACCTACCAAAACACCAGAGGTCTTCAAATTCAAGGTGGTTTGGGCAAGCAATTAAATTTTACAACTTCCATTTATGAAAGTCAAGGAAGATTTGCCGATTATTACAACCAATATGCCGAAAGTATTGCTCCTTCCGGAGGAAATCCAGCTGTCATTCCGGGAGTAGGAATTGCCAAAAGATTCAAAGATGATGCCTATGATTTTCCGTTATCCGAAGCAAATTTAACTTATACACCAAGCGATTTTATCAATCTTCAATTGGGTTACGGAAGAAATTTTATTGGTGATGGTTATCGTTCGCTTTTAACAAGTGATGGAGCCAGTCCGTATCCGTATTTTAAAATCAACACCACTTTTTGGAAAATAAAATACACTAATACGTATATGTGGTTAAAAGATATTCGTCCGGAAGCCACTCTCGACGGGACCTATGGAACTAAATATATGGCCAATCATTATTTAAGTTGGAATGCATCCAAACGTTTAAATATAGGTTTTTTTGAATCTGTAATTTGGACAAATACCAATGACAGAGGTTTCGATTTTAGCTTTGTTAATCCAATAATTTTCTATAGAACAGTAGAATTTAATTCATCTTCCAAAACAGGAAATGCTCTTTTGGGATTAACCGCAAAATATAAATGGAGCAATCAAGTTGGATTGTATGGTCAATTTTTAATTGATGAATTTTCATTAGCCGATGTAAAGGATGCCAATCAAAGTTGGAAAAATAAATTTGGTTATCAAATTGGAGCAAAATACTATAATGCTTTCAATGTAGAAAATCTGTTATTGCAATTGGAATATAACCACATCAGGCCTTATGTTTATTCGCATAGCACACCCATCACAAACTATGGTCACAATAACCAAAGTTTAGGGCATCAATGGGGTGGGAATGCCAAAGAAGTAGTTGCCATTGCCCGATATTTTAAAGGAAGATGGTTTGGTGATGCAAAATTAACCTACGGTGTTCGTGGTTTAGATTTTGATACAGCCGAAAATTCTTTTAATTATGGAGGAAATATTTATAAAGATTACGACGATCAAAGACCTTTTGATACTGGTGTAAGTATTGGTCAAGGAAATAAAACCACAATTATGATTGCCGATTTGCAAGCGGGTTACTTAGTAAATCCGGCTTCAAACCTAAAAGTTTTTGCCAATTTGATTTACAGAAGTTTTGATCCAACGCAAAATACGCTAACCACTTTTAAACAAGATACAACTTGGTTTTCTGTTGGATTGAGAGCAGATTTGTTTAATTGGTATTTTGATTATTAATTTAACACCAATTTTCTAATTTGTTCAATTCTTTTTAAAGTTTCTAATTTGTATCTTTGCCGAAGTTTACAAACAATGAAACAAGTCTTGAACGCAACCCAAAATTCGTTTACAATTCAATCTCTTTATTTTGATTTTAAGCAAATCACTAAAGCAGGGTTGTCTATTAGCGTTGTTTTTTCATCAATAGCAGGTTATTTTTTAGGGATTTTAGATATTTCAACCTTCAGTTGGATTACTTTGTTGATGCTTTCTGTTGGTGGATATTGCATGGTTGGAGCTTCCAATGCGTTTAATCAAATTATCGAAAGAGATTTAGATGGTTTGATGGAACGAACTAAAAACCGTCCAATTGCTGCCGGAAGAATGTCAGTAAACACAGCCTTTATTTTAGCGACGGTTCTAACCCTAATTGGATTGATAATTTTATATCTGATAAACCCTAAAACAGCGATGTTTGGGGCGATTTCAATTTTTTTATATACTAGTGTTTATACGCCATTAAAAACCCTTACGCCACTTTCTGTTTTTGTGGGAGCCATTCCGGGAGCTATTCCGTTTATGTTAGGATGGGTAGCCGCAACCGACGATTTTAGTTTAGAAGCAGGAACGTTATTTTTAATTCAATTCTTTTGGCAATTTCCACATTTTTGGGCAATTGGTTGGTTTTTATATGATGATTATAAAAAAGCAGGTTTTTTTATGCTTCCAACCGGAGAAAAAGACAAAGGAACGGCCTTGCAAATCATATTATATACCATTTGGTTGATTATTGCTTCGTTGTTACCGGCAATTTTTCCGTACATCGGAATAGTAGGAAGTCGATTATATTTAACGCCGGTTTCAGCAATTGTTGTATTTTTGCTCGGAATTTGGATGTTGTACTCCGCATTTGAATTATATAAAAAACGTGACAGCAAAGCTGCCAGAAAATTAATGTTGATTAGTGTGAGCTATATAACCCTTCTTCAATTGGTTTATATTGCAGATAAATTTTTACGATAATTATGGAAATGACCGCTCAGGAATATCAAAGTAGAAAAGGACAATCGTATAAATTGTTGCTTTGGTTTGCTATGATTAGTATGGTAATGATGTTTGCCGGATTAACGAGTGCATACATCGTGAGCACTTCGAGAAAAGATTGGCTTGAGGATTTTGTGTTGCCCCAAGCATTTATCATCAGTACCATTATAATTATCATTAGTAGTTTAACCTTTCATTCGGCATTAACTACAATTAGAAAAAATGATCGAAACAAAACATCTTTGTGGTTGTTGGTTACGTTGGCATTGGGAATTTTGTTTGTAATTTTCCAATTTATAGGATTTGGTCAAATCATAGAAATGGGCTATTTTTTTACAGGAAGTGAAAGTACAGTCAATACTTCTTTTCTATATATCATAGCAATTTTGCACATGGCTCACCTTTTTGCAGGGCTGTTGGCACTTTTAATCATAATTTATAATCATTTTAAACAAAAATACAATTCAACTCAAACCCTTGGAATTGAGCTAGGTGCAATGTTTTGGCATTTTCTTGATATATTATGGATTTTGTTGTTTTTATTTTTCTATTTTTACTAATAGAAAAAAAATGTAAATTTGGGAACTTTTTAACTAATAACTAAATATGGGAGCGACAGTTACTACAACTGAAGAAAAAATCTGGGACGGCGGAAACGAGCCAATGGGAGCAAGTTATGGCAAAATGATGATGTGGTTTTTCATTTTATCAGATGCTTTAACCTTTACAGGGTTCTTGGCAGCTTATGGCTTTTCTCGATACAAATTTGCCGATAGTTGGCCAATTGCCGATGAAGTGTTTAATCACTTTCCTTTTTTGCATGGTCATGATTTGCCGATGCTTTATGTGGCGTTAATGACTTTTATCTTGATTTTCTCATCTGTAACGATGGTGCTTGCCGTGGATGCAGGTCATCACATGAAAAAATCGAAAGTAGCTTTTTATATGTTTTTAACCGTTATTGGCGGATTGATCTTCGTTGGATCACAAGCCTGGGAATGGAAAAACTTTATTAAAGGTGAATACGGTGCAATCGAAACAAAAGGAGGAAGTATCATCCAATTTGTTGATGCAGAAGGAAAACGATATAAAGTGTCTGATTTAGCGGTTACTTTGCCAAAAGATCGTGCTCAACACGAACGTAAAAACGGTATTTGGTTTACCAGTGAAGCTTCTTTGCCGGACTATTCTGTTGCAGAAGTAATAGAAGGTTTCAAAGCCAATCCCAACATTTATGTTAGAACGCAAGAAGCCTATTTTGATAAAAATGATAAAAAGGGAGTTCATCCAACTTTAAATAAAGAGAAGCACAAAACTATTTTAACCAGAGAAGAATCATTAGCTCGTTTAAACGATGCAGTTCATGTGGTTCAAGGAGCTAGTTTGGTTAGAAATGAATACGGAAGCAAGCAGTTTGCTAATTTCTTTTTCTTTATTACCGGATTCCACGGATTCCACGTTTTTTCTGGGGTTGTAATCAACTTTATCATCTTCTTAAATGTAATTTTAGGAACGTATGAAAAAAGAAGAAGTTATGAAATGGTTGAAAAAGTTGGATTGTATTGGCACTTTGTAGATTTAGTTTGGGTATTTGTATTTACCTTCTTCTACTTAGTATAATTTTAAAAAAGTATTTAAGAAAATGGCACACGAACATAACTTAGCAATTTTTAGAGGTAGACTTAAATTTAAGTCGAATGAACAAAAAATTTGGGGTGTACTGATTTTACTGTCTATCATTACAGCAATAGAAGTAGTATTAGGTATCTATAAGCCAGCCGGATTAATGTCGCCTTGGATGACTCCTTTTGAAGGTGGTTTGGGAGCAACATTGATGAATATCATTTTATCTCCTTTCATCTTTTTGATTCCGTTAAACTTTATCTTTTTAGTTTTAACTATCGTAAAAGCCTACTACATCACATGGGATTTTATGCACATGAGAGATGAAAAAGCAAGTTTGAGAAAAGCTGTGGTTTGGACATTTGTTTTCCTTGCACTATACATCGCTTTGATCTTTTTGTTAGAAGGTGATTATATTTATGAGATTTATAAAACTTCCTTTATTAAATGGAATTTTTAACACCATATTAGTTAAATAAAAAGGTACGCATTGCGTACCTTTTTTTATTTTTGCACTAAATAAAATGCAATTGAAATGAAAAAGAATATCGTTCTGTTTTCTTTGTTTATACTTCCCATCGTAGCTTATCTTTTCTTTGCTTCCGGAGTACATAATTTTACTCATTTACCAACCGTTACAGAGTCTATTCCTGATTTAAATAACTGGAAAAATAATAAAGGAGAACAATTTTCATTAGAAGATAAAATTACCGTTTTAGTTTTTCCTGGAACACAAATTCTTTACAATAAAGGAGATGCTTTCAATTTGAATCAGAAGATTTATGAAAAAGTAATGGGTTTCAAAGATTTTCAGCTTATTTGCATTGCTCCGATTGGAACAGAAGAGCAAACGGTTGATTTAAAAGAAGAGTTAGGTAGAATTTCAGACATGTCTAAATGGAATTATGTTTTTGCATCTCCTGAAGAAATTAAGAATTACTACAGTCAATTAAATTTAATTGGTCAATTAGATGAAAATTTAAGAACACCCAATGTTTTTATCATCGATAAAGAAAGAAACCTAAGAGGTAGAAAAGGAAACAATAAAAAAGGAGAACCCGAATACAAAGAAGGTTATAACTCTATTTCAGCTGCAGATTTGCACAATGAAATGGGCGACGACATTAAAATCATTTTAGCACAATACCGTTTGGCATTAAAGAAAAATAGTGCCGACAGAAAGAAATAAGAGCATGAAAAACAAATCATACATCGGAATATCATTTATCATTTTAATTTTCGGAATTATTTTTATTCCTAGAATTATTAATCGAATTAAAAATGATGATGTTACAAAAATCGATCGATTAAATTCTCCCGGACAAGCCGAAACATCTGAAGATTTATTGGTAAAAATAGGTAAAGCTCCAAAATTCAATCTTACAAATCATAACGGAGAAACCATTACCAACAAAAATTATGAAGGCAAAGTTTATCTTGTTGAGTTCTTCTTTTCAACCTGTCCAACTATTTGTCCGATTATGAATAAAAACATGGTGGAATTGCAAAATCATTTTGAAAAAAATCAAAGCGATTTCGGAATTGTTTCCATCACAATTAATCCTGCTCATGATACTTCCGAAGTTCTAAAAGAACATGCTAAACATTTAGGTATGAAAAATCCTAATTGGAACTTTTTAACCGGTGATAAAGAGTATATTTATGACTTGGCTAATAAAGGTTTTAGTATTTTTGCAGGAGAAAATAAAGAGAGTGATGGCGGTTTCGAACATTCTGGTTTATTTGCCCTAATTGATAAAAATGGAAACATCAGAAGTCGCAAAGACGATTTTGGAAATCCAATTGTTTATTATGACGGAATTGAAGCAACCGGAATTCAAGCTCTAAAACAAGATATTAAAGTGCTTTTAGAAGAAAAATAATATGAAAGAAAAGAACATAGACGAAAAGTATTCGATTGAAAAGAAGTTCAATGCATTAATTATTACTCTTTCCATTGCCGTTCCGGTGCTGGTGGCCATTTTATTCAAAGTAAAATTGAAAGATTACGGTATAGATGTTGAGCCATTAACCTTTTTACCTCCAATTTATGCTTTCATCAACGGTATTACTGCCATGTTGTTGATTTTAGGTGTTTATGCGATTAAAAACGGCAACAAAAAAATGCATCAAAACCTGATGCAAAGTGCAATAGCTTGTTCTGTAGTGTTTTTAGTGATGTATGTGGCTTATCACATGACTAGCGACAGTACGCCCTTTGGCGGAGTTGGAATTATTCGTTATGTTTATTTCTTTATTCTTATTTCGCATATCTTATTGTCAATTGCCGTAATTCCTTTGGTTTTGATTACCTACGTGAAAGCACTTTCAGAACGATTTGATAAGCACAAAAAAATCGCTAAAATTACTTTCCCAATTTGGTTGTATGTTGCAGTAACAGGCGTTATTGTTTATTTAATGATTGCACCGTATTATGTTTACTAAATTTTTAAAATACATTTTCGGAGTTTGTATTTTCCTTATCGGATTTTCCTCTTCTGCTCAATGTGCCATGTGCCGAGCAGCTTTGGAGAGTGCAGGAGATAGTTCTAAAGCAGAAGCCGTTAACGACGGAATTGTCTATCTCATGGCTTTTCCATACATCATGGTTGCCATTGTTTTTTATGTGGTTTATCGAATGAAATATAAAAAGAAACCGGCTTCAGAAATAACTTCCTGATTATTCAATCCCATCAATTTTTACATCCACTTGACCGCTTCCTTTTATAAAAGCTAAGATGGCTTTGTTGGTTAACTGAATTTTTTGAAACTCAAAATCATTCAACGTTCCATTTACAAAAACTCCTTTCATCGGTGAATAATTTTGAAGATATTGCATCACATTGGCTTTTCCTTCATCCAAATTAGGTTTAATAGAATAACGACAACTCTCCTGAATTTTTCTCAAAACATAACCTTGAGCCAACCAATTGGCAGAACGAACCAAGAAACTTTTCGTGTTTAAAACATAATCTAATTGATCAAAATAAATTTCTTTTGTTTCTTCATTATATTGAGGAAATCCTGCTAAATATACGGTGCCGTTGATGCTTCCAAGCATGTCCAATGCAATAATCATTTTGCCGTTTTTATGCCAAAGATCAACTTTAGTTACCTTTACTTTTTGCTTTCCATCACCAAATTCTTGACCTTGAAAATTTTTAGTCATAATTCTCGAAGCATCTGCGTAAGTAGAAACCGCAATAATATTAGCAGAAATATGATCCGGCATTTTAGTAACCGGTTTTAGTACAATTTTATTTTTATCAAATTTTTTCTCGGGAGTTTTTCCAACAATTGTTTCCATTGAACATTTTAAACCCATGTCTAATTTGATTTCCTTTTTTTGTAAAATGGCATCAGTTACATAAAGTTCTATCGGAACAATTCTGAGCCAACTGGCATATTGTTCACTCATTTCAAACGGCGTGGCAATTTGGTCTAATGCATCTAAAACTTGAGGTTTAAAATTCAGCGATTCTTTAATTGAATCGTCTATGCTTTTTTCAATTTTCGATTTAAAAAGTCGCACAGCCGGATTAATAATATACGTAATTGGAATGTTTTTCCCGGCAATCACCACAGAAGGACTTTCGGTCCAGTCCAGCGATTTAATCTTTGTGTTTGTTTTAAGTTGCCAATTCGTCAAACCAACATCGCTAATTAACGTGACAACGCCATTGAGGTTAAATTCTTTGGTGTCATAAAGACTAATTCCCATTTTTTCAAAACCATAACGGTATTTTCCATTCACTTTTAATGGTAAAGTGGTTTTTATTTTGGTAATATTTCCGTCTTTTTCCATTTCAATTTTAATGGGAGCTTGTTTCCAAACTTTTAATTCTAAATCATCATCTTTTAAAATAGAATCGTTGTATATCAATCCATTCAATAATTTGTTGGTTTGATTTTCAATATCCTTAAGTTGAATAGTAACCGGAAGATTAATGAATGAAGTTGTTGTTTCATATTCAACCGGATCCGCATTATCGGGTTCTGGTTTAATAAGGTCTAACTTTTTTGCAGTAGAACAAGACGATAAAATAACAATTATAACAAAAAGTATAACGGGAATTAAAAGATATTTCATTGTTTCAAATTTCATTTGAGAGTGTAAATGTAATTTATTTTCAGATTTTTTCATTTTGTTGTAACACAAAAATAATTTAAGCGTCCTATGGGTATAAAATTCTAATGAATTAAATTTGTATTCTAATGCAGCAACTATTTCAAAAATTTCTAATGAAAAGTTCGACAATAAAAAAAATGGTTTGGTTTTGGATAGTTTTATTCGGAATTACATCCCATTCTCAATCTAAAAAATGGACATTGGATGAGTGCGTAAATCATGCACTTGAAAATAATATTTCCATCAAAAACACAGCACTTGATAAAGAGTTGGCCGATATTGAACGAAGTGCAGCTATCGGAAGTTTTCTGCCTTCAGCCAATGCAACGGCATCTCATTCTTGGAATATCGGTTTAAACCAGAATATTACAACGGGTTTGTTAGAAAATCAAACTACGCAGTTTACATCTGCCGGTGTGAATGTTGGGGTTGATATTTATAACGGACTTCAAAATCAATACCGACTTCGTAGAGCGAGTTTATCTCAAATTGCGAGTCAGTATCAATTAACTAAAATGCAGGAAGATGTTGCTTTAAATGTAGCGAATGCTTTTTTGCAGATTTTATTCAACAAAGAAAATTTAAAAGTTCAACAGGAACAATTGCTCAATAACCAAAGGCAAATGGAGCGTTCTGAACAGTTATTGGAGGCCGGTGTTATTCCAAGAGGCGATTTGATGGATATTAAAGCCACCGTTGCAACAAGTGAACAAATGGTTATTAATGCTGAAAATATATTGTTGATTTCAAAATTAAGTCTTGCCCAGCTTTTACAAATAAAAGATTTTAAAGATTTTGATATTATCGACAGAGAATATGAAGCGACTCAAACACCATTGTTACTTCAAACTCCGGAAGCAATTTATCAAAAAGCAAAAGAAACAAGAACAGAGCTAAAAATTGCTCAAACTAATTTAGAAATTGCAGAAAAGGATGTTTCCATTTCAAGAGGGGCTTATCAACCAAGATTACAAGGTTTTTATAGTTTTAGCACCAGAGCTTCCAACTTAGATCGTGTAACGGGAATTGAATTGAATCCTTCCAATCCAACTTCTGTAATTGGTGTGGTGGAAGGAACAAATCAAAATGTTTTGCAACCCAATTTCAATGCAGTTTTAGGTAATCCTGCACCTATTTTTGATCAATTTGATGATAATAAAGGTCAGAATTTTGGGGTTCAGTTAACGATTCCGATATTTAATGGATTTGCCACCCGAAACAATGTGCAACGTTCAAAAGTGGCTTTGGAGAGAAGTAAAATTGCGTATGAACAAGAAGAATTAACCTTAGAAAGAAATGTTTTTACAGCCTTTACAGATGTAAAAGGAGCGTTGAAATCCTATGAAGCAGCTATCACAACAGTAGAAGCCAGACAAGAAGCCTATAATTATGCCAAAGAACGTTTTGAGGTTGGTTTAATGAATGCCTTCGATTTCAATCAATCGCAAACGTTGTTGGTTAACGCACAATCAGAAGTTTTAAGAACCAAATACGATTATATCTTTAGAACCAAAATTTTAGAATTTTATTTCGGAATCCCAATTATTCAAAAACCATAATTATGTCAAAAAAAGTAATATATACCTTTTTAGGAGTCGCAGTAGGATTGATAATTCTGTTAGTAGTACTTTCAAAATCCGGAGTCATCGGCAATAAAAACAAAGGAAAAGAAGTTGAAACTGCCGCTGTTAATGAAATGACGATTGTTGAAACCGTTTCGGCAACCGGAAAAATTCAACCGGAAACAGAAATTAAAATATCTTCTGAAGTTTCGGGAGAAATTATTGAATTGCCAATTAAAGAAGGTCAATTAGTTAAAAAAGGCGATTTGTTGGTTAGAATAAATCCCGATTTATACACGTCTAGCTTAAACAGATCTGTGGCTGGATTATCGAACACAAAAGCAGGTTTGAGTCAGGCAGATGCAACGTTTAAAGAAGCCCAAGCGAATTATAACCGAAATAAAACACTATTTGATAAAGGAATTATTTCTAAATCAGAATGGGATAGAGTAGTGGCTACTTTTGAAGGTGCACAAGCAGCAAAACAAGCAGCTTATTATGGAGTACAGAGTGCCGCAGCGACTGTAACAGAAGCTAAAGATAACTTAGGCAGAACAACCATTTATGCTCCGGCAGATGGAACAGTATCGTTACTTTCAGTAGAATTAGGTGAACGCGTTTTAGGAACACAGCAAATGACCGGAACAGAGATTTTGCGAGTTGCCAACTTAAATAATATGGAAGTAGAAGTAGATGTAAATGAAAATGATATTGTAAAAGTAAGTGTTGGCGATTCTACCAACATTGAAGTAGATGCTTATTTGAAAAAAGAATTCAAAGGAATTGTGACAAGCATTTCAAACTCTGCCAGCAACGCCGTTACTGCCGATCAGGTAACCAATTTTAAAGTGAAAGTTAGAATTCTAAAAGAATCCTACATGGATTTGTTGGAAGGAAAACCGGAAAGTTATTCTCCATTCAGACCCGGAATGACAGCAACGGTTGATATTATTACCAAAAGAAAAGAAAAAGTAATCGCTGTTCCAATTAGTGCAGTGGTTATGAAATCGGATACGTTGGGTTCAAATAAAATTGAAGTGAAACCAGAAGATGGAAATAATGAATCATCTGTAGTTCAAAAAACAGATAAAAAATTAGAGTGTGTTTTTGTGAAAGACGGTGATAAAGCAAAAATCAGAATCATTAAAACCGGAATTCAAGACGATTCCAATATCGAAGTAATTCAAGGTTTGAAAAAAGGAGATGTGGTGATTGTTGGGCCTTATACAACTGTTACCAAAGATTTGAATTCAGGAGATTTAGTCTTTATAAAAACGGAAGAAGAAAAAACCAAGGAAAAGAAAAAATAACTTCGGTTTAAAAAATTGAAAAGGAAATTAGATTAAAATTTAGTTTCCTTTTTTTTATGTCTTATTTTTGCAACTTCAATTTCAATTATGGCATATATACTTAACATAGAAACATCAACCAAAAATTGTTCTGTTGCTTTAGCAAAAGCGGGTGAAATGATTGTTTGCAAAGAAATAGCAGAAATGGGTTATTCACATGCAGAAAAGTTGCATGTTTTTATTGAAGAAATTTTAACCGAAGCCAATTTGAAATTCTCAGATTTAAAAGCCATTGCTGTCAGTCAAGGTCCGGGTTCCTATACCGGTTTGCGTATTGGAGTTTCTGCAGCAAAAGGATTGTGCTACGCATTAGATATTCCTTTGATTGCAGTTGATACATTAGAAGTTTTGGCTTCTCAAATTTCAATTGAAGAAGGTGTGATTGTTCCAATGATTGATGCCAGACGAATGGAAGTTTATTCGGCAATTTTCGATAAAAATCATCAAAAAATTAGAGATATAAAAGCAGAAATTCTAAACGAAGAATCATTTTCAGACATGAATGAAACTATTTATTTTGTTGGGGATAGTTCTCAAAAAGCGAAAACACTTCTTCAAAAAGATAATTTTGTGTTTGTTGATGATGTTATTTATCCATCCGCAAAACAAATGACTAAAAAAAGCTACACCCTATTCGCGAATAATCGCTTTGAAGATGTAGCTTATTTTGAACCTTTTTATTTAAAAGATTTTATGATTTCTTAGGAAGAGCTTCTTTAATATGAATATCGCGTTGCGGAAACGGAATTTCAATACCATTTTCATCAAACCTAAGTTTTACTTGTTCTAAAATATCGGAACGCATTACAAAAAAGTCGGGTAAATTTGCCCATGGTCTTACTGCTAAGTTGATTGAACTATCGGCTAAATCACTTACCAAAACTACAGGAGCAGGGTCTTTTAAAACAGAAGGATGATTTTCCATCACTTCCATCGCAATTTGTTTCGCCTTTTTAATATCAGAACCATAACTAATACCTATTACTAAATTGGCTCTTCGAGTTGTAGCATAAGAATAGTTGATAATTGTGCCATTTGATAAAGCTCCATTGGGCACAAATATAATTTGATTATCAACCGTTGCTAATTGAGTAACAAAAATTTGAATTTGTTTCACAGTTCCCGAAACACCTTGTGCCTCAATAAAATCGCCTACTTTAAACGGTTTGAACATGATGATTAAAACACCACCTGCAAAATTAGACAACGAACCTTGTAAGGATAAACCAATTGCAAGACCAGCTGCACCAATTATCGCCACAAAAGAGGAATTTTCAACCCCAAGCCTCGATATTACGGTTACAAAAAGTAGAATTTTTAATGTCCAAATTAAAATATCAGCTAAAAATTTTGACAAAGTTGGTTCCATATCCCGCTTTGTCATGATGCTCATGATTAATTTTTTAATCAAGCGAATAGCCGTCCAACCAATGACTAAAATTATAGTGGCAGAAATTAATCTTGGCGAATATTCCATCAAAACCTTGGTAAAATAATCCCAATATTTTGTTACGTAATCAGTGTTTACAACAATTAAATCCATAAAAAAACTCTCAAATCATTTAGTGATTTAAGAGTTGCAAAGGTATAATTTTTAATAAAGGAATCCTTTTAAAGAAAACTTAAAATTTAGTCAGCATTTTCGTCTGCTGCACGCTTAATTTCATCTACTTTTTCTTCTAAATCTTCCGAAACTTCTTCTGCTTTTTCTTCAAAAGTTTCAACAACTTCTTCTACTTTTTCAGTTGCTTCTACTGCAACTTCTGTAGCTTTTTCTTTTACCTCTTCCACTGTTTCTTCTACATTTTCTACAACTGTTTCAGATGTTTCTTCTGCTTTTGCTATAAAATTTGAAGCAGTTTCTTGTGTTTCTTCTTTTGCTGAGGAAGTGAACGAACTTACTTTTTCTTTTACATCATCCACCACATTTTCGATAGCATCACCAGCTTTTTCGGCATATTCTGAAACTGTTTCTTTTGCTTTTTCTGCAAAATCTTCTACTTTTTCTTTTACTTCAGGATAAGATTCCTTTACGTTTTCAACAACTTTCTCAACATAATCTTCAGCTTTTTCAGCATATTCTGATGCTTTAACTTTTGCTTGATCCAAAACTTCTTCTGCTTTGTCTACTGTTTCCGATGCTGTTTGTTTGGCCGAACCAAACAAATTTTTAAAAAAACTTCCTAGTCCCATGGTGTTTATTTTTTAGTGAGTGTCAAAACTACTAAATTTCATTAACTTTTTTATAATTAGTGATTTAAATCTTTGTAAATAGCAGAAATATTATTTTTTGGAGCTAAACACATTTTATTTTGACAGAGATAAAATAGCGTTTCATTTTCTACAAATCGGTTTTGTAAAAAGGGTAAATCTGATTTTTTTTCACTTCCTGAAAGCACTACCGAAGGGAAATAATTTTGATTGATGTCTTTCAAATGAATCAAACTCTCTTTTCCGCAAATAGCTAATTCTTTTTGATACTCCGAAAAATGTAACGCTGCCATTAACCAATTAGAAAAAGCAGAAGGATAATCAATCGATGGAACAACTTGTGCAATCATTTGACGAGAAATTTCTTCGTAATGCGAATTTTCAAAATATACACTAAGTTTAAACAAATTGCTCGCCATAATCGAATTGGAAGCCGGAATCACATTGTCTTCCAGTTCAAAATGATTAGAAATCAGAGCTTCATCCAAATCAGAAGTAAATCGGAATAATTGCTTTTTTTCATCATAAAAATGATCCAAACAATAATTGGTTAAATTTTTACTGTGTAAAAGCCAAGTTTCGTCAAAAGTGGCTTCGTAAAGAGCAATAAAGCCATCAATTACAAATGCATAATCTTCTAAAAATCCATTGATGGAAGGTTTTTCATTTTTGTAAGTGTGCCTCAAATTTCCATCGGAAGACCAAATTTTATTCACAATAAAATGAGCATTTTTTATGGCTATTTTCAGATGATTTTCATTTCCTAACGCTTTATAAGCATCCACAAAACCTTTTAGTAAAATGGCATTCCATGATGTAATGCATTTGTCATCCAATCTCGGTTTTGGTCTTTTTTCTCTTGTTTTGTAAAGAATTTGTTCCCAGTTTTTCTTTTTCAAATGAAGTTCATCAATTGAAATGTGATTTTTCTCTGAAATTTCATCCAAACTTTTATTCTGAATCAAAACATAATTTCCGTGTTCCCAATGTCCGAAGTCATTGATATTAAAAACTTCTGAAAACAATTCAAAGTCGTCTTGTATTAGATTTTTTATTTCATCAATTTTCCAAACATAAAAAGCACCTTCTTCCAAATGATTTTCAGTAGTTAAACTATCTGCATCCAAAGCAGAAAAAAAAGCTCCTTCATTTGTTAACCATTCTTTTTCAATGAAAGTGGTGGTTTTTTCGATTATTTCTTTATAAAGTTCATTTTTTGTCAATTTGTAAGCATTCGCATAAAGCGATAAAAGTTGACCATTGTCATAAGCCATTTTTTCAAAATGAGGAACGTGCCATTTCACATCAACCGAATAGCGTGAAAATCCACCATCAATCGTGTCGAAAATTCCGCCATAAGCCATTTTGGTCAGTGTTAAATCGACATATTCTAACAGTTTTTCATTTTGAGTTATAAAACCATACTGCAACAAAAATTGATAATTCGTTGGCATCATAAATTTAGGAGCACGAGAATAGCCGCCAAATTCCCAATCGAAACTTTTTTGCCATTTTGCTAAGAAAGTATCTAAAATAGTGATGTTAAATTCAGTTGATTTTTCTTCAGTTAAACCTAAAGTTTCAATTCCTTCATGTAATTTTTCGGCATATTCAATTAGTTTTTCGGGTTGTGATTGATACAATTCATGCAATTGTTCCAATGTATTAACCCAATCATTTTTTCTGAAATACGTTCCGCCCCAAACAGGTTTTCCATCCGGAAGACAAACTACATTGAGTGGCCAACCACCACGACCTGTCATGAGCTGAACGGCTTTCATATAAATGGCATCCACATCAGGTCGTTCTTCGCGATCGACTTTAATGTTGATGAAATGTTGGTTCATGGTATTTGCCACTTCTTCATTTTCAAAACTTTCGTGTTCCATCACATGGCACCAATGACAAGCAGAATAACCAATGCTGATTAAAATGAGCTTCTGATTTTCTTTCGCATTAGCTAATGTTGTTGAATTCCACGCTTTCCAATGCACCGGATTGTTGGCATGTTGAAGTAGGTACGGACTTGTTTCTAATTTTAGTTCATTCATATAAAAAAAGCGTTCCTTTTGAGAACGCTTAAAATTACGATTTTAATTGATTATTCTAATTCAAAAGTGATTTTTAAATTCACTCTAAACTCTGAAACCTGACCGTCTTTCACAGCTGCACTTTGGTCTTGCACATAAACAGAACGGATGTTTTTTAATGATTTTGCTGCTTGAGCAACTGCTTTGCGTGTAGCATCCTCCCAACTAACTTCTGAGCTGGAAAGGACTTCGATTACTTTTAATACTGCCATAATGATATGATTTAAGAATTAAAGGTAATGAATTTTGATAAAATCTCAAAAAAAAGCATCTTAAATTGATAACATTCGCTTAACATTAGATTGAAATAGTTAACGGAATTTTGCATTAAATTATTAACCATTTGTAATGGAACAAATTTATGTAGTGATGCTCGTGGTTTTGGGTGTCTTGGCTTTAATTGATTTGGTAGTTGGCGTAAGTAATGACGCTGTAAATTTTTTAAATTCGGCCATTGGTTCAAAAGCGGTTTCCTTTAAAACAATCATGATTGTTGCCAGTATTGGAGTAGCTTGTGGAGCTCTTTTTTCCAGTGGAATGATGGAGATTGCCCGAAGCGGTATTTTTGTTCCTTCCATGTTTAGTTTTAATGATGTCATGATCATTTTTCTGGCAGTAATGATAACCGACATTCTTCTTTTGGATGTTTTTAATTCGATGGGATTGCCTACTTCTACAACAGTTTCCATTATTTTTGAATTATTAGGAGCAGCTGTTTGTTTGGCACTTTATCATATTTATATTTCTGAAGATAGTACCAGAAGTTTAGGAGATTATATCAACACCAAAAAAGCAACAGAGATTGTATCGAGTATATTGCTTTCGGTTGCATTATCGTTTGGATTAGGAAGTTTGGTTCAATATGTTTCGAGGTTAATATTTACTTTTCAATATGAAAAAAGGATAAAATATATTGGCTCTCTATTTGGTGGATTAGCCATTACTGCGATTACTTTTTTCATTTTAATAAAAGGTCTAAAAGGAGTTTCATTCATTGGAAAAGAAACACATGTTTGGATTCAGGATAATCAAATGATGATTATTGGAATCAACTTTTTATTTTTCACATTACTATCACAACTTTTAATTAGTGTATTTAAAATAAATATTCTTCGAATAATTATTGTTATCGGAACTTTTGCATTGGCATTAGCTTTTGCAGGAAACGATTTAGTAAACTTTATTGGTGTGCCTATTGCGGCATATAATTCCTATGAAATTTTCTCAGCTTCAGGACTTTCAGGCGATAAATTGATGATGGGTGATTTGGCCAATGAAAATATAGTAGCTCCCTTTTATTTTCTTGCTTTTGCAGGGTTGGTGATGGTGGTTACACTTTGGACATCCAAAAAAGCTAGAAGCGTTATTGAAACCGGAGTAAACTTATCCCGCCAAGGTGATGGTGTTGAAAAATTTTCACCAAATATGTTGTCGCGATTTATTGTGAGAAGTGGCGTTTATTTAGGACAAGGGATTAATTATTTTTTACCTCAATCTGTTCAGATAAAGATTGATAAACAATTTGAAAAACCGGAAGTAAAAGGTAAAAAACGCAAAGATGAGCCTGCTTTTGACATGGTAAGAGCATCCGTAAATTTGATGATTGCCAGTATTTTGATTTCCATAGGAACATCCTTAAAGTTGCCTTTATCAACCACTTATGTAACCTTTATGGTTGCTATGGGAACATCTTTTGCCGATAGAGCTTGGGACAGAGAAAGTGCCGTGTACAGAGTGGCAGGAGTTTTTAATGTAATTGGTGGATGGTTTGTTACGGCTATGGTTGCTTTTATTGGAGCATTTGTTATGGCATTTATCTTAAAAACAGGTGAGGTTTATGCGTTCATCGGATTGTTGGTTTTATTAGCAATTATTCTTTATCGTAGCTCTAGAAGACATTCTAAAAAACAAAAAGAAGCAGATGATTTAGTTAAGTTAAAGCGTGAAGATATTGTCACAATCAATGAAATTATCAGTGAAAGTTCACATCAAATTTCAAGAGTAATCGGTGCTACTAATAATGTGTACAGCGATGTTATTGATAATTTAGGTTTGCAAGATTTAGCCAAATTAAAAGAAAACAAAAAATCACTTAAAAAACTCGAAAAAGAAGTTGATGAACTGAAAAGCAATGTTTATTATTTCATTAAAAATTTAGATGAAACTTCGGTTGAAGCAAGTAAGTTTTACATCATGATTTTAGGCTATTTGCAAGATATGATTCAGTCGTTGGCGTTTATTACTCAAAATAGTTATTCGCATATTAATAACAATCACAAGCAATTAAAATTTAATCAAATTAGAGATTTAAAAAGTATTGATAACGATTTGCAAAAGCTTTTTGATTCATTAGAAACTATTTTTAAAGACCAAAGTTTTGATAAACTCGATGGTGTTTTAAAAGAAAAAACACAAATTCTGAATAATGTTTCAGAATTAATCCAAAAGCAAATTACTCGAATCAGAACAGTAGAAACCAGTCCGAAAAACAGTAAATTATACTTCGGATTATTACTTGAAACAAATGATTTGATTAAAGCAACCATGAATTTACTCGAACTTTTTCAAGAATTCAATATCCATGTAAAGAGTAAAAAATAATAAAAGCACAAAAAAAATCCTTGAAATGTTCATCTTCAAGGATTTTTTGTTTATTATAGTTTTGATTTATCCGTTAATCGCTTCCACTTTAATCGCTTCGTCATTCAACATATCTTTCAACATATTTTCAATACCGTTTTTTAATGTAAAAGTTGAAGATGGACAACCACTACATGCTCCTTGTAAAACAACTTTTACACGCTTTTCACTTTCGTCATACGAATCAAAAAGAATATTTCCGCCATCTGCTTGAACGGCCGGTTTTACATATTCTTCTAAAATATTAATAATTTGTTGCGAAGTTACATCCAACGATTCAAAATTAGAAATCGCTTGCTTTTCTGAACTTGCAGCGGTTGAAAGCAGACTTACATTGATGATTTCATTCCCGTTTTCAACATATTCTTTAATGAATGAACGAATTTCATTTGAAATCTCAATCCATTCAATACTCGCAAATTTGGTGATTGAAATATAATTTTCATCAATAAAAATCTCCTTTACATATGGAAATTTAAATAATTCTTTTGCTAATGGTGAAGCAATCGTTTCATCTATGTTTTTAAATTCGGCTGTTTTTGTTGTTAATAATTTATTTGCAACAAACTTGATAACCGCTGGATTTGGCGTTGTTTCAGCATAAATTGTGATAGGTTGTTTTTTGGTTGAAGTTTCAGATTCTATAACAATTTTTCCACCTTTGTCAACATATTCTTGAATTTGTTCTGCCACGGCATCTTTTACATCATCCCATTGAACAATACTATACCTTTCTATCGCAATAAAATTTCCGGATATAAAGACAGTTTTAACAAAAGGCAAATAAAATAATTGTTGTGCTAACGGACTTTCACCTGCTTCATCAATATTTTTAAATTCATAGCTTTTATTTTTTGTAATAAAATCAGGAAATTCAAATTTAATGATGGCCGAATTTTGGGTTTCTTTTATCGATAATTTAGTCATTTGAGCTTTTTTCTGCAAATTTAACAAAGTTATTTTTTGTATTTGGTTATATTTGAACTTTAAATTTTTATTAACACAACTTTACCAAGTGTTTTGACAATCATGATTGTTGAAACATTTTTTTAATAACTATGAAAAAACAACTACTTCTATTTATTCTTTTTATTTTTCCGTTTTGTGTTCATGCACAGTTGTTTGTGAATAACACAACGCTTACTCCGGCAGAATTAGTTCAAAATACGCTCTTGGGAAATGGATTAACAGTGTTTAATGTTACCTTTAATGGCAGTGCAGCAAACGCTAATGTTCCAAGAGATCAGGTTGGTTATTTTACTACTGGTGTTACTTCAACTAATTTAGGTTTAGTTTCTGGTGTCATATTGGCACCTGGTCAAGCTAATTATGCAATTGGTCCAAATAATTCCGATGGTTTCGACCCACCTGCTGCTACTGCTAATCCGGTTGTGGGAGACCCCGATTTAGCGATGCTAACTAATCAAGGCATAAGAAATGTAGCTGTTTTAGAATTTGATTTTATTCCTTCGGGTGTTGAATTAGATTTTAATTTTGTCTTTGCATCAGAAGAGTATCCTGAATTTGTTGGTACTATATGGAATGATGTCTTTGGTTTTTTTTTAAGTGGCCCCGGAATTACAGGTCCGTATAGTGGAGGAATAGCTGCTAATATTGCCTTAATTCCTTCTACTACTATTCCTATTTCAATCAATAATGTGAACGGTGGGTTTGCGAATGGATGTCCTACAACACTGCCAGGAGGAGCGAATTCAACGTATTATGTTAATAATTGTGGAGGTACATCTATACAATATGATGGTTTTACAACTGTATTAACGGCATCAGCAGATGTTCAATGTGGTGAAGTTTATCATATTAAATTAGCAATTGGAAATGCTTCGGATGATGCTTATGAGTCTGCTGTTTTTCTTGAAGCCAATAGTTTTAATGTTAATCCAATTGATTTAGGTTTTGATCTTGTTGGAGGGTCTGCTTTGTGCGAAGAAGATACAAAAGTATTAGATACAGGTTTAGACCCTTCAGATCCGCATGAGTGGTATTTAGGTACTGATTTAATAGTGGGAGAAACAGGGCCAACACTTACTGTTACTGAACCCGGCGTTTATACAGTTATTGCTTATCCATATGGCCCGGCTTGCCCTGTAACAGATACTATTACGGTAGAATTTTTTCCGCCAATTCCGGTAGCAGAGCCTATTGATCTGGTGATTTGTGAACCTGATAATGTTTTTGATTTAACGATTAATACTCCGATTGTTTTAAACTCATTAGACCCATTTTTATTTGAATTAAATTATGCACTTTCTATTGAAGATTTAGAATTGTTTAATTATATCCCAAATCCATCGACGTATGTGAGTTCCGGTTCTGGGGAAATTATATTTGTTGGTGTGGTTGATGTTTTTGGCGGAGGTGGATGTTCTAGTATTCAGTCTTTCGAATTAATTCAATCCCCATGTACACTTGATCCTCAAGTTAATGATTTAGTTTTATGTGATGAAGTTACTCTAGATGATGACTTTGAATTTTTCGATTTAACCCAAAATGATGCACTTGCTTTAAACGGTTTAGATGAAACTTTATACGAAGTTACTTATCATAATACACAATTAGATGCAGATACAGGTGATTTTCCAATTTCTCCAGCTAATAGTTATAATGGAACAAATGAAACAATTTATGTTCGGGTTGTAGAAATTTCATTTCCTTCAAATTATGGGACCAATTCATTTACGTTAACTGTAAATCCTTTACCATTTATAGCCGATGTAGTTCAGACTATTTGCTCAGAAGGTATTTTCTCAGTAACACCGGTTTCAAGTGGTTCAGATATAGTTCCAGCAGGAACCACTTATACATGGACAGCTGCAGTCGCTGCAGGAATAACTGGAGCTTTAGATGAAGCGACACCACAAACAAGTATAAGTCAAATTTTAACTAATACTACTAATGCTCCGATTGATGTAGTTTATAGTGTTACAGCCTCCATAGGAACAGCACCGAATATTTGCACTGATACTTTTGAAATAACCGTCACAGTAAACCCCAACCCAACCGTTACAGTCAATAGTCCATCTGTATGTGATGGTACATCCGCTACTGTTACAGCCACCCCAGGAGTAGCAGGTAGTTATGATTATGTTTGGAGTGTTCCATCAGGGCCAAATCCGGGTAATGTAGCTAGTTTTACAACCGCCATTGCAGGTGTTTATAGTGTAATTATCACTGATACGGTAACCGGTTGTTTTTCCGCAAGTGCTTCGGGCACAGTAACGATAGATCCAAATCCAACAGTCACAGTTAATAGCCCAAGTGTTTGTGATGGAGCAGCGACTACTGTCATCGCAACCCCAGGCACAGCGGGAACTTATGATTATGTATGGACAATTCCTTCCGGAAGCAATCCGGGCAATGTAGCGAGTTTTACCACTACAATACCCGGTGTTTATAGTGTTATTATTACAGATACAGTAACCGGCTGTTTTTCAGCGAGTGCATCGGGTACAGTAACATCCAATCCAAATCCGACAGTTACAGTCAATAGTCCAACGGAGTGTGAAGGCACGCCTGCGACAGTTACTGCCACACCATCAGGAGCCAGTACTTACGATTATGTATGGACAGTTCCTTCCGGAACTAATCCTGGTAATGTTGCAAGTTTCACCACCACAATAGCAGGTGTTTATAGTGTTATTATTACTGATACAGTTACGGGTTGTTTCTCAGCGAGTGCCTCAGGAACAGTGACAATAAATTTAAATCCAACCGTTACAGTCAATAGTCCATCGGTATGTGATGGTACATCCGCTACTGTAACAGCCACCCCAGGAGTAGCAGGTAGTTATGATTATGTTTGGAGTGTTCCATCAGGACCAAATCCGGGTAATGTAGCTAGTTTTACAACCGCCATTGCAGGTGTTTATAGTGTAATTATCACTGATACGGTAACCGGTTGTTTTTCTGCAAGTGCTTCGGGCACAGTAACGATAAATCCAAATCCAACAGTCACAGTTAATAGCCCAAGTGTTTGTGATGGAGCAGCGACTACTGTCATTGCAACCCCAGGCACAGCAGGAACTTATGACTATGTATGGACAATTCCTTCCGGAACCAATCCGGGCAATGTAGCGAGTTTTACCACTACAATACCCGGTGTTTATAGTGTTATTATTACAGATACAGTAACCGGCTGTTTTTCAGCGAGTGCATCGGGTACAGTAACATCCAATCCAAATCCGACAGTTATAGTCAATAGTCCAACCGAGTGTGAAGGCACTCCTGCGACAGTGACAGCAACACCAGGAGTCGCGGGGAGTTATGATTATACATGGAGCGTTCCGTCAGGGCCTAATCCTGGTAATGTTGCAAGTTTCACCACCACAATAGCAGGTGTTTATAGTGTTATTATTACTGATACAGTTACGGGTTGTTTCTCAGCGAGTGCCTCAGGAACAGTGACAATAAATCTAAATCCAACAGTAAGTGTCAATAGTCCATCGGTATGTGATGGTACATCCGCCACTGTTACAGCCACCCCAGGAGTAGCGGGTAGTTATGATTATGTTTGGACAGTATCATCAGGACCAAATCCGGGTAATGTAGCTAGTTTTACAACCACCATTGCAGGTGTTTATAGTGTAATTATCACTGATACGGTAACCGGTTGTTTTTCCGCAAGTGCTTCGGGCACAGTAACGATAAATCCAAATCCAACAGTCACAGTTAATAGCCCAAGTGTTTGTGATGGCACAGTAGCTACCGTAATTGCAACCCCGGGTACAGCAGGAAGTTATAATTATGCTTGGACAATTCCTTCCGGAACCAATCCGGGTAATGTAGCGAGTTTCACCACTACAATTGCGGGTGTTTACAGCGTGATTATCACTGATACAGTAACCGGCTGTTTTTCAGCGAGTGCATCGGGTACAGTAACAATTAATTCAAATCCAACAGTAACAGTAAATTCTCCAACAGTTTGTGCGGGAGATTTAGCCACGTTAACTGCTACGCCAAGTACACTGGGTACCTACGATTATGTATGGACAGTGCCAACTGACGCCACAAACCCAGGCAATGTAGCGAGTTTTAACACAGCAGTAGAAGGTGTTTACAGTGTAGTTATCACCGATACGACAACAGGTTGTTTCTCAACAAGTGGCTCAGGTACAGTAACGTTGTTACCCTTGCCAACAGCAAGTGTATCGGGCGATATAATAATATGTCCAACGGGAGAAGCCACGATTACTTTCACCGCTACACCGGGATCTACGATAGAATATACCATCAATACGGGAGGCGTTCAAACCCAAGTAATAGATGCTTCCGGTATTTATACCATAACAGATACCTATACCATAACAACCACTTATACGTTAATTGGTGTTTTCACCAATACAATTCGGGTTTGTTCGGTGCCGCTCAATCAAACTGCTACAGTAACCGTTGCACCTGCTCCACTAATTTTTACTCATCCTGATTTAGTGCTTTGTGATGATAATAATGATGGACGAGGTCTATTTAATTTGGCTCAAACCGAAAATATTATCACAGGCGGAGCTACTGGATTAACAGTAACGTATCATGAGACGTTAACTGATGCTCAATTAGGCGGAGCACCGATACTGAGCCCTGCAAATTATTTATCGCTTAATCCATGGCTTCAAACCATATATGTTCGAGTGATAAATACAGGAGCAACCGATTGTCCTTCAATTACCACGTTTAATTTAATTGTTAATCCATTCCCGGTAATCAATACGACTCCGGATGATTATGCGTTGTGTGATGATGATACGGATGGTGTTCAAGTATTTGATTTATCTTCTCGTTTAACTAATATTTTAGGCGGATTAGATCCAAGTTTACATACGGTAACATTCCACCCAAGCCAGGCGGAGGCAATTGTTGGCACACCACAACTTCCACCGTCATATAGCAGTTCAACACAAACTATTTGGGTTCGTGTGACCATTAATGCCACGGGTTGTTATGATGTAGCACCATTAGAATTAGTTGTTAATCCGTTACCGATTGCTAATTTGCCAACACCATTAACCTTGTGTGACGACAATAATCCGGGAGATGAAGAGGAAGAATTTGATTTAACGCAAGCCATTGCCGAGATTGTGGGCACACAACAAGGATTAGTGGTTACGTTCCATTTCACGTTGCTTCAAGCACAACAAGGCACCAATGCGTTACCTACATTATATACAAACACGTCTAACGTTCAAACTATTCATGTTCGGGTGCTTAATCCGGTTACGGGATGTTATTCGACCACTACTTTAGATTTACGAGTAGAACCACTTCCAATATTACTTATTCCGATTAACCCAATCACGTTGTGTGACGACAACAATGACGGTTTGGCTACTTTTGATTTAGGAGCACTTATACCGGACTTACTCAATGGAGCAACGGATATTACTGTTACCTTCCACGAAACCGAGCAAGAGGCATTGGATGGTAATAATGATTTACCGCTTTCATACTTAACAATTTTGCCATGGCAACAGTTTATTTATGTTCGAGCAGAGCATAACACAACAGGTTGTGTGCGAGTGATGATGCTTGAACTAGTAGTAAACCCAAGCCCGGAAGTACCAACAAATTTACCGGATATCGTTCAATGTGATACCGATGGTAATCAGCAAAACGGCTTTAGTACCTTTGATTTAAGTGTTCAAACGCCCATTATCTTAGCTGCTCAAAGTGGAGCTGCTTCAGATTATCAAGTGGCTTATTTTACATCACAAGCTGATGCAATTGGTGGTACTTCAGCCATTGCGAATATAACAACGTATCAAAACACAAGCAATCCACAAACCATTTGGGTACGAGTGACTGATATTGCCACAGGTTGTTTCCATACGGGAAGTTTCAATTTGATTGTAAACCTGCCTTTGGCACTCACCATACCGGATCCGATATCGTTGTGTGATGAGGCTTTACCAAATAATCAATTTACAGTATTTGACTTAACTATCCGCAATAATGCAATTACTAATAATTTAGGAGGTTATACCGTTACGTATTATCCAAGTTATCAAAATGCGTTGGATAATGTCAATGCAATTCAAGACCCAACGGCTTATACTAATGCAGTTGCAGCAGTGCAAACCTTAGGGGTGAAAGTGACGAGTGCGGCGGGATGTTCGAGCTTTACGACTTTAACCATTCGAGTAATTCCAAGACCGGAACCACTATTTGATCCGGCACCGATAGAAGAGTGTGATGACAATAATCCGGGTGATGGTTTAGAAAATTTTGATCTAACTCAGCGAGCGATTTATATCTTAAACGGAGCTAGTTTAACAGAGTTTTCTTTGACGTATTTTGAGAGTTATGCTGATGCAGAAACAGAAACTAATCCGATTCCTGTTCCAACTAGCTATGACAGTACAAATCCAAATACACAAACCATTTATGTTCGTGTAACCAGAATACCAACCAATCCGATGGAGCCAAGATGTTATGAAATTGTAGAGCTTCAATTGATTGTTAATCCGCTACCGGATATTGTTTCGCCGGTTAATTTATACCAATGTGTGGCAATAGATCAACCGATTTTACCATTCACATTAAGTTTAGCCAATGAAGATGTTTTGGGAGCCAATCAAACTGAGGCCGACTTTAGCGTAACGTATTATGCATCACAGGCTCATGCAGATGCGGGTAGTCCACAATTGCCAAACACGTACCCAAGTACAAGTGTTCAAGGCACACCGGAGACTATTTATGTAAGAGTAGAGAATAAAATCACAGCATGTTTTATTGTTGGAACAGTAGATTTAGTGATTGAAGAAGGAACCTTTGCTAATCCAATTCCGGTAGATGATCCGGCCGTAACCAAATGTGACGATCAAGATGCTGATAACGATGGTTTAGCTGCGTTTAATTTAGATGCAGATGTAACGCCACTACTATTAGGAGCTACTATAACACCACCAAATAATTATGCAGGCACAGTGGTTTACTATTTTGAAAGTCTTACTGCAGCACAGCAAGCAGCAGAAGAAAACGATTATAGTGGAGCACTATCAGGAACTGATTTAACAGCCTTTGTCAACACTACTCCTTTTAGTCAGGAAATCTATGCTGTTTTGGTGAACCCAAACACGCAAAGTGGCTGTCCGAACATTGTTCCGGTAACCTTGACAGTGCATAAAATACCTGAGCCAACGGTTCAAGACGACTTTATCTGTACCGATCCGATTACAGGCGATGTAATTAGAGAAGCTATTTTAGAGAGTGGATTAGATCCATTAACACATAATTTTGTATGGACAGATTCACTTGGCAATGAACTAGGTACCGATGCAAACTTGACGGTAAATACTCCGGGAGCTTATACCTTAACTGTTACAAATAACGAAACGGAACCAAAATGTTCAAACACGATAACAGTGAATGTGGTTCAGTCCGAGCAAGCTACCTTGAGTTATGTGCAGAGTAATTATTTTACCGACAACGCCACTATAACGATCATTGCAAACGGAATCACGATTCCGGATCAAGGCAATGCGAATTATGTGTATAGTTTAGACAACGGACCATTTCAAACCAGTAATGTGTTTACCAACGTGAGTGCGGGAAGTCACCTTGTTACAGTTCGAGACTTAAATGGTTGTGAAGATGCTACGATCGAAGTATTTGTTGTAGATTATCCAAAATTCTTTACACCAAATGGAGACGGTTATAATGACACTTGGAATATTTTTTCGCTAAGAGACACCAATCCTAACGCAAAAATTTATATATTTGACCGCTATGGAAAATTAATCAAACAAATTATTCCTGCAGGTCAAGGATGGGACGGAACATTCAACGGTCAAAACCTCCCTTCAAACGATTACTGGTTTACAGTAGAGTACCTGGAAAACGATCAAACCAAAACATTTAAAGCACATTTTTCATTAAAAAGATAGAAACCCCATGAATCTAAATCTTAATTTTAAAAAATCTTATTTACTAATAGTATTGTTTATTTCGCAATTCTCGTTTTCTCAAGAAGGAATAGCGGTGTATTCAGATTATTTAACAGATAATTATTACCTTATTCACCCATCCATGGCTGGAGCTGCAAATTGTGCAAAATTAAGAGTTACGAGTAGAGCTCAATGGTTTGGTCAAGAAGATGCTCCTAGCTTGAGCACAGTAAGTTTTAATGCTGGTGTTGGAGAAAAATCTGGGGTTGGAGCCATTTTGTTTTCTGATAGAAATGGTTATCATTCACAAAAAGGAATTAAATTAACGTATGCTCACCATATCATGTTCTCACGAAGTGAAATTGATTTGAATCAGTTGTCGTTTGGTATTAGTGGGGCTTTAGTTCAAAGTCAATTAGACGAAACATCTTTTATTAATAACCAACCTTTTGATCCAATTATTGGAGGGATTTATCAAAAGGATTCTTACTTTAATTTAGATTTGGGAGCATCATATAATTATTTAGAATTTTATGCTCACTTTACTGTAAAAAATGCAATTGCAAATGTTAGACGAGAAATTTATACTGAGTTTGAATCAGATAATTTAAGAAAATTCTTGTTGAGTGCCGGTTATGTTTTTGGAAGCAGCGATCGTTTGCAATGGGAACCATCTATTTTATTTCAGTTAGTGGAAGAAACAAAGGAGAAATCTATCGACTTAAATTTAAAAGTTTATAAAAATGTAGATTTTGGAAAAATTTGGGGGGCTTATCTTATAGAAGAAGTTTTGACGGTGCTCAATATGTTGATGGGAATAGCGTTAACGATCAACGTTTGCAGTATTTTACCCCAATAGTTGGTGTTAACTACAAACAGTTTATGTTTGCTTATACTTATTCATACTTAACAGGTAATGTTCGTTTTGATAATTCTGGTTTCCACCAAATCACTTTGGGTATGAATTTATTCTGTAAAAGAGAGAAATATCAATGTAACTGTCCTGCAATTAACTAATAAATTATATCCTGGCTCTTGTCAGGATTTTTTTTGATCTATGATAATTAAGTCTGTAAACGGGAAATCCCCTGTTATTCCAAGTGATTGTTATGTGGCTGAAAATGCTACTATTGTTGGAGATGTTCAACTAGGTTCTTTGTGTAGTATTTGGTTTAATGCTGTGTTGCGTGGTGATGTTCATTTTATTAAAATTGGCAACAAAGTAAATATTCAAGATGGAGCTATTATTCATTGCACATATCAAAAGCATCCTACAATCATAGGGAACAATGTTTCTATAGGGCATAATGCCATTGTTCACGGTTGTACTGTTCATGATAATGTTTTAATCGGAATGGGAGCAATTGTAATGGATAATTGTGTGATAGAAAGTAATTCAATCATTGCGGCCGGTGCTGTTTTAACTCAAAACACACATGTTGAATCCGGAACTATTTATGCTGGTGTGCCGGCAAAAAAAGTAAAAGATATAGATCAATCGGATTTTGCTGGTGAAATAGATCGGATTTCGAATAATTATGTAATGTATTCCGGTTGGTTTAAGGACGAATAGTTCTAAAAGTCTTTTTCTATTACCTGATATTTATTTTTCAGAATCGATTTTAATACCTTCGGATTATAGTTGGTATAAAAGATTTGCGAGCTTTTCTTCTGTTTGCTAAGTA
The DNA here is from genome assembly GCF_023195775.1 of Flavobacterium azooxidireducens. Lineage (NCBI taxonomy): Bacteria > Pseudomonadati > Bacteroidota > Flavobacteriia > Flavobacteriales > Flavobacteriaceae > Flavobacterium > Flavobacterium azooxidireducens. The sequence continues at coordinate 984,111 of NZ_CP096205.1, read as the reverse complement.
AATCCATTTCTAATAAAATATTCTTCGTCTGACGTGCCACAGCATCGCCTGAATCAATAATTTTGATGTGTTTTGGAATGATTTTTTTTATCTGAGGAATCAAATAGGGGTAGTGACTACACCCTAAAACCAAGTAATCAATATTGGCCTCGACCATTGGTTCCAAATAACTTTTGAGTAAAAGAGTCATTTCTTCTGAATTCATTTTGCCTTCTTCAATCAGTTGAACTAAACCAAAACCAACTTGCTCAATAATTTTTGTTGTTGGATAGTTCAAAACACTTTGGCTAAATAATTCGCTACTCAATGTTCCTTTGGTTGCTAAAATGCCAATTGTGTGTGTTTCTGAGCTAATTGCGGCGGGTTTAATGGCAGGTTCAATTCCAATAAACGGAACGTCATAACTTGCTCTCAGTTCTTTTATTGCGTTTGTAGTGGCTGTATTGCATGCTACAACAATTAGTTTTGCATTTTGATTTAATAAAAATTCAGTATTTTTTTTGCTAAGAGCAATAATTTCATCTTTCGATTTTTGTCCGTACGGAGCATTTTTGCTATCCGCTAAATATATAGTGTCTTCGTTTGGAAGCAAAGTATTAATTTCTTTCCAAATGGAAGTTCCGCCAATGCCGGAATCAAATAGACCTATGGGTGCTGAATTTGTCATACTTCAAAAATAAAAAAAAACTGCTCAATTCCCGTTAGTTTGGGTGAGCAGTTTTTATATTTTTTTTGATTAGTTTTTTAGAAACCTAAATCTTTTTTAACATCACTAGTTAAATCTGTTCCATCTGCAAAGATGGCAGAGTTTACGTCTAAAACATAGTTGAAACCTTTTGCTTTTCCAACTTTAGCAATAGAAGCTTTGATTTTTTCCATTAATGGTTTTGCCAAATCAGACTCTTTTTGTTGCAACTCTTTTTGAGCAGTTTCTCTGTAATCTCTGATTCTTTTTTCCATATCCTGAACTTCTTTCGCTCTTTCTTCGTTTACTTTTTCAGTAACTTTTCCAGCTTCTTCATCATATTTTTTCAATTTAGCATAGTATTCATCAGCCATTGTTTTGAATTCTGCATCATACTGTTTGCTAAGCGTTTCTAATTGTTTCTGAGCTTCAATCATAGCTGGCATTTTCGTAATCAACTCATTTGTATCTACATGTGCTATTTTTGTTTGTGCAGTAGCAGTTTGACTTGCACTGAAGAATAAAATAGTCGCAATAAATAAAGTTTTCAATTGTTTCATCATTTCTAGTTATTATTAATTATTGTTTTGTTTTTCTTTGTTCTCGTTTTGTTTTTCTTCTCTTGCTTTTTTAGCGGCTTCTCTATCGGCTAATATTTTTTGTTTTCTTTCTTCAATTTGTTTTTTTCTTTCGTCTAATTTTTGTTGTCTGTCTTCTTCGGCTTTTTGTCTAGCTTCTGCTGCTGTAGTGGTTGTGTTTTTTGTTTCTACATTACCATCTGTTTTTTCTTCAGTAGAAGAATTGCTATCACTTGTTTTCTCATCTTTATCAGAAACTGTGCCATTCTTTTTGCCGTCACGTTCTTCTTTCATTTTTGCACGTCTGTCTTCAAAGTCTTTTTTCTTTTGTTCGGCAAGTGCTTTGCGGGCTTCAACAACACTGTCACGTTTGTTTTTTCGATCTTCAAGAATTTTTTTACGTTCTTCTAATGCTGGATTAGTATCGTCTTTGTAATCTTCAATACGTTCTTTTTCTTCTAGTGCTTTAAGTTGTTTTTTACTCATTTGTTCACGCTTTGAAGCACGGGTTAACGAACGAATTACTCGGTCGCTAATGTCGTGTCTTTTGGCCGCAAAAAGCACTGTTAAATCGGAAGATTTATCTAAGATAAAATCGAATTTTTGAGCTTCTGCTAAATCTTGAACAGCTGTAAAAACTTGATCTTGAATTGGTTTAATCAATACAGCTTTTTGCACAATTAAATCACCGTTTGGACCAAATCTTTTTTGTTGGTAATCCATAAGTTCTGTTTCAAGAAACTTGATTTCCTCTTCTTTTTCTTCAATCAATTCCTTTGTTAATAGTACTCTTTCGTTGTTGAGACTTTCTTTAAACGCATTGATTTCATTTTGTTTGGTTTCAATTTCTTGTTTCCATCTTTGAGCTTTTAGCTCTAATTGGTTTTTAGCTTCAGTGTAATCCGGCACATTTTGAAGGATATATTCCATATCAATATAACCAATTCTAACACCTCTGGTTTGTGCTTCAACAGCAAGTCCAGATAGTGTTAATAGTAATAAAAAAACTAATTTCTTCATATTCTTTAAAATTATCATGTAAATATAACAGAAATTAACAATTAAAATTGTTGTCCGATGATAAAATGTGTTTCCCAGCCATTTTTAATTGTCTGACCTGGCAATGCATCAAAGCCGTGACCGAAGTCAATTCCTAATAAACCAAAGGCAGGCATAAATACTCTTAGACCCAAACCGGCAGACCGTTGAAGTTTAAACGGATTGTATTCTTGAAAAGTATTATATGAAGCTCCAGCTTCCAAAAATCCTAAAACATAAATGGATGCGGCAGATTTCAATGTTATTGGATAACGAAGTTCCATTGTGAACTTATTATAAATTGTACCACCATCTACAGGTGATAAAGATTGGTTTGGATAACCTCTTAACTGGATAATTTCTCTTCCGTCTAAGGCAAAGTTTGCTAAGCCGTCTCCACCAAGGAAGAAACGTTCAAATGGCACTAATCCTCTTTCGTTGTTGTAGGCTCCCATGAATCCAAATTCGCCTAGGGTTCTAAATACAAGGGCATTTTGATTCGTTCCGGCAATTTTTGTGTACCAATCTACTTTTAATTTAATTTTATAAAATTCTAACCAATTAAATTTTTTCTGATCCACTTTTGCTCTATCAACGGCGGCATCTTCAAAACTATCAACTCTGTTTCCTCCTGCAGCATCAACATAATCTCCAGGCGAAACTAAATTTTCATTTGAATCAAAATATGATTCTCCTGTGTGTCTTAGTTTGTATTCTGCTTCGTTTTCTAAATTTTTATAATCTACACCATTAAATAATGAATAGGGTGGAGTGAATTTTGCGGTGATAGAAAATTCAGAACCATAGACAGGGAAAATTGGATTAACTCCTTTGTTATTTCTTGTTAGTCCAATGGTATAAGCTAAATTTCTTGCTGATCCATCTCCAAAAGTAAATAAACCGGTGTTGTAATTATTCAAATCATAGTATTGAAAACTTACCGATTGTGATAATACGAAGAAATCATCCGGCACAGTCAATCTTTTTGCAATACCGACAGAAAGTGATGTAATGTTGAAACTTCTACTTCTATCCACATCTCTGGTTTGAAAATTATTTAAAAATTGTTTACTGTGTGATAAAGATGTTGAAAATTGAATTGGTTTTTTCCCACCTAACCATGGCTCAGAAAACGTTAAGCTGTAGGTTTGAAAGAAAGAACTTCCTTGTAAACGCAAAGACATACGTTGTCCATCTCCCATTGGCAGGGGTTTGTAGGCATCTTTCTTAAAAATATTTCTAGCCGAAAAATTATTGAATGATAGTCCAAGTGTTCCGATGAAACCTCCACCACCATAACCTCCTTGAAGTTCAATTTGACTCGATCCTTTTTCAACAAGATTGTATTCAATATCAACGGTTCCTGCAGCTGGATCTACATTTTTAAATTTTGGATCAATCGCTTCCGGATCAAAAAATCCTAACTGACCAATTTCACGAATGGTTCGTACTAAATCTTCTTTGCTGTACTTTTGTCCTGGTTTTGTACGTAGTTCACGATAAATTACGTGGTCATTTGTTTTATCATTACCAACCACAGTGATTTTATTAAAGTAGGCTAAAGGTCCTTCTAAAATTCTGATTTCAAAATCAATAGTGTCATTTGCGGTGCGAACTTCTACAGGATTAATTGTTGAAAATAAATATCCGTTATTTTGATATAAATTGGTAATGTCGTTTGCTTCAGGGTTTTTCTTGTTGGCAATTCGCTCTTGAAGCATTACACCATTGTAAGTTTCCCCTTTTTTAATGCCTAATACACGACTTAATCCTTCGTCTGTATAGATTGTGTTTCCTAAGAATTTTATATCACCAAAATAGTATTTTCTTCCTTCTTCTACCTTTATCTTAATATCTACGGTATTCTTTTTGTTGTTAAAAATTACACTGTCATAGATAATTCGGGCATCGCGAAAACCTTTTTCTTTGTATTTGTCAACTAAGCTAACAAGGTCTTCTTTGTATTTGTCTTTGATAAATTTTGAGCCTTTCCAAAATCTTCCTGGAAATTTAACTTTGGTATTAGACATGGCACCTCTTAGTTTTCCGTCTTTTATCTCTTCGTTTCCTTGAATATCTATGCTGGAAACTTTGATTTTTTTACCTTTATCAACATTGATTACCATTTTTACTTCGTTTCCACTGGTTGTGTCCGGGATGGTGTTAATGGCTACCTTAGTATTATAAAAACCATCTTTTTTATACTTATTTTCAATAGTAGTTTTAGTGGTGGTAATTAAATTTTCGTTTACAACTTTGCCTTTAGTTAAGTTAACTTCTTTAAGTAAAGTTTCGGCTTTGTTCTTTTTTAACCCTTGAATTTTTGCTTCATTTAATTTAGGAAGTTCTACCATATTTAATTCTAAGAATATGGTGTCTCCTTTGATTCTATTGATATACATATCAATATCACTGAACAAGCCTAATTTTCCTAGTTTTTTTATAGCTGTACTAATTTCTTCTCCAGGAACAATAATTTTTTGTCCTTTTTCCAAGCCGGAAAATGTAACAACGGTTTGCTCGTTAAAAGTAATTTTACCGGTTACTTCTACACCGCCTAAAATGTATTGGGAGCCTCTTTCATAAGTTGAAGATTCTTGTGCTTTTAACTGAAAAATACTTCCCAAAAAAAGTATTGCAAAAAATGACGTAATGTTTCTCAACACGTTTCTTTTATTTAATTTGTTCACTTGTTTTTCCAAACCTACGTTCTCTTTTTTGATAACTAATGATAGCTTCATATAAATGTTGTTCTCTAAAATCCGGCCAAAGCACATCGGTAAAATATAATTCTGCATAGGCAATTTGCCACAACAGAAAATTACTGATTCGATGTTCTCCACTGGTTCTGATTAATAAATCAACATCGGGTAGATTGTGTGTGTAAAGATGTTGATTAATAATTGTTTCATCAATAGATTCTGGCGAAATTATATTATTTTTAACTTTATCACTTATAGTTTTTATTGCGGAAACCAACTCTTCTCTGGATCCGTAACTCAAAGCGAGTGTTAAAGTCATTCGTTTATTTTCCTTGGTTTTGTTAATTACTTCTAAAAGTTCTCTGTGTGCAGTAGTAGGTAAAAGCGATATATTGCCAATAGAATTTAGTTTAATTTCGTTTTTTTGAAGTGTTTTCAACTCTTTTTTCAATGATTTTATTAATAAATTCATCAAAGTGTCTACTTCTAATTTGGGACGATTCCAGTTTTCGGTTGAAAAAGCATACAAAGTAAGGTTTTCAATTCCGAGTTTTGCACAACTTTCAACCGTTTCTCTCACTGATTTGGTACCTTTTTCATGGCCAAAAGCACGGAGCATTCCTTGTTGTTTTGCCCAACGACCATTTCCATCCATAATGATGGCTAAATGTTTTGGTAAATTGTCTTTATTTATGTGCTCTTCTAAAATCATTTTATTCCGGACAAAAACATGGGTTTTCTCCAAATGTATAAGTTAATGTAAATCCGGTAAACATATACCAATCTTTACTATTTATATTTCCAAATTGTAGTGGTGTTAGGTTTTCGTTTTTTGGATTACTTCCGTCTAAATTGTCTGTAAACGTAAAACGTGCTCCAACTTCTAAACCAATAACTAAATCTCTTGTTAATTTTGTTTTTACACCAAGAATCATCGGTATAGCTAGTGCTCCTTCCTGATAATCTTCGGTTGCTTTACTGTCAGTGTAATATAATTCTTTGTATGCAAAATAACTCAAACCAGTGTAAACATAAGGTGTGAATTGTGGTTTCATACTATGTAAATCAAATTCAAAAAAATTAAATTCCATTCCGGCTGAAGCTTCATGAATGGTGTTTTTGAAATTATATCCTCTCAAATTTCTGTCTGCTACATCAGAATCCAAATCATTTGATTTTATTTTTCCGTAGGTATAACTAAAACGATAAGTGTGTCTGGTACTTCGGTTCCATTTATAAACTATTCCTAAAGCAACATCGTTTGGAGCAATATAGGTAGTTGGCCCAACATCACCAATATAATTAGCTCCTCCGGCAAAAATACCAATTTCGTTAATTTGGGCATTTAATCCGGCGTAAATGAGCGTAAAAAATAATGCAATCTTTATTCTATTCATCTATTTTTGAAATAGCGTGCAAATATAACAATTATGACTAGTTTACAGTCAAATAATTGCGATTTATCACAAATTAATTTCAAAAAAAACGGAAATAAAAGAGCGGTAGTATAGTTGAAGAGGTTTATTTTTTTAAAATGAAGTTAATTTCTTTTGTCAACACCCCATAATAATTTGTTGCGAAGGGTTTTTAGAAACGTTTCATCCAGTATTTCAACCATGTTAATTTTAAATTGTGTTTTTTTGATGGTTAACACCGTTTCGTTATTCATGGTTGCGATTCTGCTGTCTAAGGAGACCAAAAATTGAGGTTCTCTTCCCGAAACTTTTAAAATAATTTCAGTCTTATCAGGAATAACCAATGGTCTTGCGTTTAAATTGTGCGGAGCGATAGGTGTGATGACTAAACTTTTTACATCCGGTGTTAAAACCGGTCCACCACAACTTAACGAATAACCGGTAGATCCGGTTGGCGTAGAAATGATTAAGCCATCTGCCCAATACGAAGTTAAATATTCTCCATTTAAGTACGTTTCAACCGTAATCATCGAAGTGGTATCTTTTCTACTGACAGAAATTTCGTTTAAAGCAAAATTAATGTCTTTGATTTCAGGGTTTTTTGGACTACTGTCTATACTTAATAATGTTCGTTTAGAAACAGTGTAATTTTTATTTAGAATCGATTGCAAAAATAATTCGATGTTGTCTTTTTGAACTTTTGCTAAAAAACCTAATCGTCCCGCATTAACTCCCAGAATAGGAATTCCGGAATTTCTGACATAGGTTATAGCTCTAAGAATAGTTCCATCACCACCAATGCTTATCAAAAGATCAAAACTGCTGTCTAAATCTTTGTAGGTAGAAAATGTTTTGTATTCTTTTTTCAGAATTTCTTCGGCGTACAAAATTTTCAAAAAAGCGGCTTCTATCACTAACTCAACATGATTGTGGTTTAAATAAACAAAAATGTCCTTAATAATGGGTCGAGTATCGTTTTGATAATATTGTCCGAAAATGGCAATTTTCATGTTTAGATATTTAAGTATTTATCTAAATAATCTGAACGTTCTTTCAAATTGTTCAGATAGGTGTCTTCTTGATGATCTGAAATAATTTCGTAGTTATATCGTCTAAAGGTTTGAATAATTTCATTCATTCCGCCAAGCGATAATTTTATAGTGATTTCTACAAATTCTGCATTTGCATCTGAAATAAAAATTCCCAAAATCTTACCATTGTTAGTTTCAACAATTTGAGCAATTTGACTCATAGAAAAATCAATTGTTGGTTTTTTTACGATAATAATACCGCCTTGTTCCTTTAAAAATGGTGTTTCAGCAAAAAATTGAACAATATCATTCAATTCATAATAACCTAAATATTTGTTGTGGTCATCTAAAACCGGAATTAAGTTAGTGTGATTTTGAGCAAAAACCTCCAAAACATCCAACCAAATCATATTGTTTCGGGCAAAAAAACCTTCTAACGTATAGCGGTAGTCAATTGCCGATTTGTGGTTGTCAAAGGTGATGACATCATCGGCAGCAATGCTTCCAATATAAATTCCTTCTTGAACAACAGGAAAATGTGAAAACGTTAAATCGGCAAAAAAACTTTGAATAGATTCAATGGTTTCCTTACTGTCAAAAGGTTTAAAATCGTTGTTTATATAGTTCGTTATTTCTAACATAGCCATTTAATTTCGTTGCAAAATAATCAAAAAATACTATAAAAGAGCATGTTTTAGTTTGTATTTTTGCAATCATTTACTAATTCAATCGTTTCTAAATACATGACAAAGTTAAGTGTAAATATCAATAAAATTGCAACCCTACGAAATTCAAGAGGTGGAGATACACCAAATGTTATGCAAGTAGCCAAAGACGTACAGCGTTTTGGAGCTCATGGTGTCACAATCCATCCTCGTCCGGATGAGCGTCATATTCGTTATCAAGATGCCCGAGATTTAAAACCGATTGTTTATACGGAGTATAATATTGAAGGGAATCCGGTTCAAAAGTTCATTGATTTGGTTTTGGAAGTAAAGCCCACACAAGTCACTTTGGTGCCGGATGCCGATGATGCTATTACTTCCAATGCCGGTTGGGATACCATTAAAAACAAAGATTTTTTAATTGAAGTGATTCAAGAATTTAAACGAAATAACATTCGAACTTCTATTTTTGTTGATCCGGTTTTATCGATGATTGAAGGTGCAAAAATCACCGGAACAGACCGAATTGAATTATACACTGAAGAGTTTGCTCATCAATACAGTTTAGGAAACAAAGCCGGAATTAATTCATATGTTGAAGCAGCAATTTTATCCAATCAACTCGAAATGGGCGTGAATGCCGGACATGATTTAAGTTTGGATAATATTCAGTTTTTAAAAGAAAATATTCCGGGATTGCTTGAAGTTTCTATCGGTCATGCATTAATTAGCGAATCACTTTATTTAGGAATCGAAAATGTAGTGAATATGTATTTACACAAGCTTAAATAGATTGAATTCATAGACCTGACAGGTTTTTAAAACCTGTCAGGTCTAAAAAACGATATTAAAAAATAGTAAAATGTTATATTCAAAAATAGAAGGAGAAGGAAAACCATTGATAATTTTACACGGTTTTCTTGGTATGTCTGATAATTGGAAAACACTCGGAACACAATTTGCAGAGCAAGGTTTTCAAGTTCACATGCTCGATTTGCGAAATCACGGAAGAAGTTTTCATTCGGATGATTTCAATTATCAAGTGATGACCGAAGATATTCTGAATTACTGTCAATTTCATAAACTACAAAAAATTGATATTATTGGTCATTCGATGGGAGGGAAAGTGGCTATGTTTTTGGCAACAAATCATCCTGAATTGATTGATAAATTAATAGTTGCTGATATTGGCCCAAGATATTATCGTCCGCACCATCAAGACATTTTAGAGGGATTAAATGCGGTTGATTTTTCTTTAAAACCGGAAAGAAGTGAAGTAGATGAAATTCTAAAAAAACACATTCCAGAAGTTGGAACTCGTCAATTTTTAATGAAAAGTTTATATTGGAAAGAACCCGGACAATTGGCATTTCGATTTAATTTGGATGTTTTTAATAAGGAAATTGAGCAAGTTGGAAAAGCTCTTACGGAAGAATCACATTTTGAAAAACCAACTTTGTTTATCAGAGGCGGAAATTCAAGATACATTTTAGATGAAGATTTTGAAGCAATTAAAAATCAATTTCCAAAAGCTGAATTTGAAACAATTCCAAACGCAGGTCATTGGTTGCATGCCGAAAATCCGCAACTATTTTTTGAAATTGTGATGAAATTTTTAAAACCTTAATATTTTTTTTGTAATTTTAATAAAAATTAAATTTATGGGTTTACTTCTTCGAATTCTTATCACAGCAGCATTAGTAATGCTTATTTCAAATTTTTTACCGGGAGTAACGGTCGAAAGTTATCTGCAATCTATTTATGTAGCTATCATTTTAGGGTTACTTAATTTGTTTATCAAACCAATCATAGTGTTGTTCACCTTGCCGGTAACCATCCTAACATTAGGGCTTTTTCTGCTAGTAATTAATGCTTTTATTGTTTTAATATGTAGCAGTATAGTTGGCGGTTTTGAGGTAGAATCGTTTTGGACAGCATTATTTTTCAGTATAATTTTATCCATATTTCAATCGGTCGTTTATAAATTAACTGCAGGAGAAGATAAATAACAACTCTGAATTGTTAAAATTCAAGTTATTAGTATTGGTTGGGTGGCGAAAAATTTGTACTTTTGCCACCCAATTTTAGTATATAAATAGAGATGAATATCACAAGAACAAATGTGGACGCTTTGAATGCGGTGGTTACCGTGGCGGTTTCCAAAAATGATTATGCTTCTAAAGTAGAAAAAGTATTGGCAGATTATCGAAAAAATGCTTCAATTCCGGGTTTTAGAAAAGGAGCTGTGCCAATGAGTTTAATTCAAAAACAATACGGAAAAGCTGTTTTGTTGGAAGAAGTAAACAAAGTGTTACAAGAAAACTTAAACAACTATTTAGTTGAAGAAAAATTAGATATTTTAGGAAATCCTCTTCCAAAAGTTACAGAAGATTTTGATTGGGAAAAAGAAGATTTTACTTTTGATTTCGAATTAGGATTAGCTCCTGAATTCTCAGTTGATTTAGCTGCTAAAAACAACATTACATCTTTCAAAATTATTGCAGATGATAAAATGTTGAACGATCAAGTGGAGAGAATTCAAAAACAATACGGAAAATTAATTTCAAAAGATACCGTTGAAGAAGGTGACGATTTGAATGTAACGTTCACAAACGAAGCAAACGGAATCAATAATACAGCTTCTATCTCTTTGGATGTTTTTAAAGATAAAAAAGCAGCTAAAAAATTCATTGGAAAAAAAGTAGGTGATGTAGTAGAAATCGGGACCAAAGGTTTATTTGATGATGACCATAAATTAATGGATTATTTAAAAGTAGATCACGATTTAGTGCATGGTTTAGATATTGAAGTTTCGGCTAAAATTGAAGGTATTACAACTAGCGAAAAAGCAGAATTAACACAAGAATTATTTGATAAATTGTTTGGTGAAGGAAATGTTTCTTCGGTTGAAGAAGTAAAAGCCAAAATCAAAGAAGATGCCGAAAAGCAATTTGCTCAACAAGCGGATCAAAAATTCTTAAACGATGTTACCGAATTTTTATTAGAAAGCACCAAATTTGATTTACCATCAGAATTTCTAATCAAATGGTTACAAAATGCAGGTGAAAAACCATTGACTGAAGAAGAAGCAAGAGAAGAATTTGCAAAATCAGAAAGAGGTCTTCGTTATCAATTGATTGAAGGTAAGATAATGACTGAGAATAACTTACAAATCACTTTTGAAGATTTAAAAGCATTTACATCTGAATTAATCAAAAAACAAATGGCTCAATTTGGTCAAATGAATCCAACACAGGAAGACATTGACGGAATCGTAGCTCGCGTACTTTCTAACCAAGACGAAGTAAAAAGATTGTCTGAGCAAGTGATGAGCGAAAAGATGTTAGGTCTTTTCAAAGAAAAAGTAAAAGCGAAGTCAAAAGAAGTTTCCTACGAACAGTTCGTTAAAGAAATGTACGGAGAATAAGTATTTTCAAAAAAAGTAGTATATTTGGGCGTCGAATGTTAATTCGACGCTCATTTACGTTTAAAAGAGCAAACAAAAAATTAGCCTATTTTAAAATGAACTTCGGAAAAGAATTTAAAAAATTTGCTACCAAACACCATGGTGTTAACAGCATGTACTACGATAAAATTGTAAGCGGAATGACCCCTTACATCATTGAAGAACGTCAGATGAATGTTTCACAATTAGACGTTTTTTCACGTTTAATGATGGACAGAATTATCTTCTTGGGAACAGGAGTAGATGATTATGTGGCGAATATTATTCAAGCACAATTATTGTTTTTAGAGAGTGTTGATGCTTCTAAAGATATTCAAATTTACATCAATTCACCGGGCGGAAGTGTGTATGCAGGATTGGGAATTTACGATACAATGCAGTACGTAAAACCTGATGTAGCCACAATCTGTACAGGTATGGCCGCTTCCATGGGAGCTGTTTTATTGTGTGCCGGTGCAGAAGGAAAACGTTCGGCATTACCCCATTCAAGAGTAATGATTCACCAGCCATCGGGCGGAGCTCAAGGAGTTGCAACCGATATGGAAATCAACTTGAAAGAAATGTTGAAGTTAAAAAATGAATTATACGAAATCATTGCCAAGCATTCCGGTCAAACTATTGAAAAAGTTTACCAAGATTCTGAACGCGATTATTGGATGATTGCTGATGAAGCCAAAGAATACGGAATGATTGATGAAGTTTTGAGAAGAAAATAAAAGTGGTTTTGGAATTTAATTATTCCATAAACCCATAAATGATTACCAAAAAAAATGGCAAAAGAAATGTTGGAATGTTCTTTCTGTGGAAGAAAGAAACCCGAAACAAATTTGTTAATAGCCGGAATTGATGCTCACATTTGTGATAAATGCATCGAGCAGGCACACGGCATTGTTTTAGAAGAACTGAAACAAAGCAAGCATTCTCATGGTTTGGGCGATTTGGTACTCAAAAAACCAAAGGAAATCCGTGCTTTTTTAGATGAGTATGTAATTGGTCAAGACCAAACTAAAAAAGTAATGTCTGTGGCGGTTTACAACCATTACAAACGATTGATGCAAAAAAGTAATGACGATGATGTTGAAATTGAAAAGAGCAACATTATCATGGTGGGTCAAACCGGAACCGGGAAAACATTAGTAGCCAAAACCATTGCTAGAATGTTAGGCGTGCCGCTTACCATTGTTGATGCAACAGTTTTAACCGAAGCAGGTTATGTAGGAGAAGATGTTGAAAGCATTTTAACTCGCTTATTACAAGTAGCCGATTATGATGTAGCAAAAGCCGAAAGAGGAATCGTTTTTATTGATGAAATTGATAAAATTGCCCGTAAAAGTGATAATCCATCCATCACTAGAGACGTTTCTGGTGAAGGAGTTCAGCAAGCATTATTAAAGTTGTTGGAAGGAACCGTTGTAAATGTTCCACCAAAAGGAGGAAGAAAACATCCGGATCAAAAGTTTATTGAAGTAAATACACAAAATATCCTTTTTATTGCCGGCGGTGCTTTTGATGGCATCGAACGCATTATTTCAAAACGACTAAATCGTCAAGCAGTGGGTTACAGTGCTTCGGCTAATTTGGATCAAATCGATAAGGATAATTTGATGCAATACATCATCCCAAAAGACATCAAAGATTTTGGATTAATTCCGGAAATTATTGGTCGTCTTCCTGTTTTGTCCTACATGAATCCGTTAGACAGAGAAACCCTTCGTTCCATTTTAACAGAACCAAAAAATGCTCTTATCAAACAGTATAAAAAATTGTTTGAAATGGATGGTGTAGAATTTTCTATCTCAGAAGAAGCTTTAGATTATATCGTAGATAAAGCCTTGGAATACAAATTAGGAGCTCGTGGATTGCGATCGCTTTGCGAAGCCATTTTAACCGATGCAATGTATGATTTACCAAGTTCTGATGAAAAAATATTACACATCGAAAAAAGCTATGCCGAACACACGTTGAACAAAAACATGTTACAACGATTAAAAGCTGTTTCTTAGAATTACTTACTATATTAAATTATACTAATCCTGAAGTTTTTGCTTCAGGATTTTTTGTTTGGTAAATTAATTGAGTTAAACCAAAAATTTATTATTTTTAAACTATAATAAAAATCCCCATTTGTAGGGATTGATTTGTATAAAATAAAATCATAAAATTGTCAAGAGTTACATTTTATGATAAATGATAACCGCCAAACACTGAATTATAAACCAATAAATATATTTATCATGAAAAACAATTTTAATTTACTACTCGGCATTATCGCTACGTTTTTATTATTCATTTCCTGCGACAAAGATTTTTACGAAGATGTTGAGTTGCAGAAAAACAATTTAGAATCAATTGATGTAAAAACAATTACCTATGATGAGTTTAAAAGAAAACTAAAATCATTAGAAAACAAGCCGGCTGTAAAAATGATTATAAATAATACAAATTCAACAAATCATTATGCCAGATCTGAGGATGATTCTGATATCGAAATTTTTACAGACGTAATCAAGGAAATAACCTCAGGAACTTATAAGTCTTATACGATGTATATTAAAACATCGGACACGATAGCCAGTAAATTTTACAATCTTACTTTAGAAGAGAAAGAAGGAAACACCGCTGCATTTATTACAAAATATAGCCCTACCGAAAATTGGTTAAATGACAAAAACCAACCTTTTGAAGGTGACATTAGAACATTCCGAGTAATTGAACCAGGCCCTGGTGGTTCTATCAAGTTTACACACATTGATGAAAATGTAGCAGGAGGTTCAAGTTATCCATTTGATTGTGATGGTTATGTACAAACGTCAATAGTTTTAGAACCATATCAGTGTGGATGTGGACCCGAACATTGGCCATGGCAAACTTGTGAATGTACTAATAGTCATCCTGGATATACCCCTAATCTTTATTATGAATGTATTCCTAATAATTTCGGAAATCCAGGAACTGGAAATCCAGGGTCTGGCTATTCACCTGGAGGAAGTAGCCCTGGTTCATCTCAACCCGGCGAACCATCTAACAACTCACTAACAACAATTGTGGGTGTGCCAGATATGCCACGAGTGAGTTATTTAACAGAGCCGTTGTCATTAGATGCCCGTCAAAATGATTATTTAGTTGATAATCCAGATGTTGAATACCAGTTGGGCAGTTATATAGATCAAAATACAATTAATGATGTAATCGATCCGGCGGCAATGGCATTTGCACAGGAGCTGATAGATTTAGCTAGATTTGAACCCAACCAAGCGGATGTTCCAAATTTAGTTAGTTTAAGTATTATAACAAAAAATCATGGTTTGGACAATTCTTTAAACAATGACTATATTAACCAAATTGATCCATATGTTGATTTAGATTTAAGTAGTTTAAGTGAAGAAAATCATGAACTTATATTAATAAAACTACAAGTTAAATATCAAGTATTAAAAGCGTTAAATCCAACTTGGTCAGAAGGAACACTAGTATGGGAAACTTTAAAAGAAGCTATTCATATGGGGCTAGATGTTTTGGGTTTAGTTCCTTTGCTTGGGGAACCAGCTGATTTATTGAATGGTGTGTTATATTCACTTGATGGAGATACTTTAAATGCAAGTTTAAGTTTTGCAAGTGCACTACCAATTGTAGGTTATGGTTCTACTGCAACAAAATTTGGTCTTAAGGCAAAAAACTATTATAACGCAGCAACAAACATAGCATCAAAAGAAGTTTTGGTTTGGAAAATAACTTCTAATATAATTTCTTTTGGCGATAGGGCTCAACTAAGAAATGTTTTAGGCCTAGGCTCTTTTGCTTCAAACGGGCTGCATGCACATCATTTAATTCCTTGGGACTTTAGAAACTGGTCAATAATTCAAAAGGCGGCAAAATCTGGGGATGCTTGGCACATGAATGATATTATTAACGGCATTCCATTACCTTCAACTAATCATTTAACAGGGCATAATCTTTATAACAATAAGATCGGGCAAAAATTAACACAGCTGAATGCAATATCGAACACACCACAAGAAGCATATGTTAATTTAGTTAATTTTACAAATCAAGTAAAGACTTTGATTCAAAACAATCCAAATATGAATTTAGGTCAAATTGCAAATCTAATTAATTAGAAAAATGAAATACTATTGGTGTAAAGAGAGTATAAATACAAGAGAAATAGGAATATATCCACAAGCACTTTCAGCTAAGAATATTCTTGATTTTAATGAATTTCGATTTGGTGTTGACGAGCCGATTCAAAGACAATTTACTTTGCCCGAACCGATTTTGCAAAGTAAGGCAAAAGAAACAACCCACCTTTCCGTAGTTTCTATTGATTATTCTGTTTTTTTAGTTTTAAAGAACTATTTTATAGATTTTTTAAAAGATTTTAAAATAGCAGATTTTCAATTTTGGAGTATAGATGTTCATCATAAAAAGCAGCTTCTAAAAGATTATTCTTTATTTCATCTTTCTTACCCAAGTCAAAAGGAGATTATTGATTTTGAAAAATCGAAATTTGAAATTAATGAAGACTGGGTTATGAGAAATAGTATCGGTGAAGTTGTAAAGTTTTACAATTATGAAGATTATCATGCAGAATTGAAAAAGCACACTACTCCTCCTTTTTTACTTGCTCACGAACTTGTATTAGATTTTTCAAAACAAGAAAATGATATTTTAAGGTTAGCAAATATGCCGATGACAGGTTTAGGATATTATGTTTCTGAAAGGTTAAAAAATGCTATTGAAGAAAAAAGATTTACTGGTTTTGCATTTCAGGAAATAGAAGAAATGGATAAAAGAATAAAGGTTATATATTAGATTATTCAATATCTGAATAAGAATTTGCAACAAATATCAAATCTAATTCAATATCCATAAAAATGAAATATTATAAATTAAATTATAATTCTTTGAACACAAAAGAAACAGGAACTCAATTTCAGAGTACTGAGGGAATTATTGGAGATATACAAAGTGATTTTATTCCATTTGAAGGCAAAATTAATTTTGCCTTCAAATTACCTGAACCTTTTTTAGAAAAAAAAGCAAAACAGACAACCTATCTCAATGTTATTATGATTCCAAGTTGGTTTAATGTTTTTAAGGATTATTTTATTGATTTTCTTAATGGATTCAAAATTGGAGAATACCAAACGTGGAGATTAAAAGTTCATCAAAATGGCAAAATTATTAATGATTATTGTTTGTTCTTCTTGAATAACACAAAACAAAATGAATTGGTCAAGTTTGACGAAAGCGAATTCTATTTAGGAAAATACTCTGATTATATGTATGTTGGAGAGGATATTAAAATTTTAAATTATGAAAACTACCTAGATATTTTAGATGTAATGAAAAACGATAACGACAACTTTATTAAATGTAGAAGTATTGTTCTAAATTTAAAAAAAGTGAAAGAAGATTTTTTTAGAATAATTAATGTTCCTTCATGTTCTGGCTTCTATGTATCTGAAAGGTTGAAAAATGCTATTGAAGAACAAAGATTTACAGGTTTTGCATTTAATGAAATAGAAGAAATTGATAAAAAGATAAAAGTTTTATATTAAAAAATGAAAAAAATATTATACTGTTATTATGCTTCTTTATAGCAACAATAGCAAATTCCCAAAGCAAAATAATTATTCCAAAAAACGGAAAAATTACTTTTTTTAAAAAAGAAGTTATCACCGATAAAGTAAAACACAATGAATCGTTAAGAACTTTTATCCCTGAACTTATTCAACAATCAATGAAATCAGTGTTAAAAGAAAGAGAGTTAAGTGGTGAAATGGTTGATTCTACAAATCTAAATACTTTATCTGGAATGCTTATGGATGAAAGTGTAACCGAACTTTTTATGAACGAGCTTTTAAGCGAAGAGGATGATAGACACGTAAAATACCATCATATTTATAAAAACGAATCTATTTATGAATATGTAACATCATTTGATTATCCTATTAAAGATTATTACAAGTTTATTGATACAAAAACAGCACTAGAAAAAAATGTAAGTCATGATTCCATTACTGTTGTAAAGCCAGAAGAACCGTACGGCTATTCTTTTGATGAAATTATTAAATTGGAAGAATTTAGAAATGAAATCAGGGAGATAAATAGCTTTAAATGCTTTAAAGTATTGTTAGAATATAAATTCGGAGAAAATGCGGATGAAGGTTTAGGCGACCAAGATTATATTTCTTTTGTGAATTCAAAAAAACAAACAAAAGAATTGTGGGTTACCGAAAACATTAAGTCGCATTATCATCCGGTTTTAAAGTATAAATCAATTCTTGAAAAATATTATCCTTTAGAAATTTCTGAGTTTAGCGAAGCAATGAATGGCATTAAAACAATGTATATTATTGATGAATTTGATTTAAAGTAGTTTTATAGGTTGACTATTAAAATCAATCAAATCAAACTAATCCTGAAGTTCTTGCTTCAGGATTTTTTTGTTTGGTAAATTAATTGAGTTAAACCAAAAATTTATTATTTTTAAACTATAATAAAAATCCCCATTTGTAGGGATTGATTTGTATAAAATAAAATCATAAAATTGTCAAGAGTTACATTTTATGATAAATGATAACCGCCAAACACTGAATTATAAACCAATAAATATATTTATCGTGAAAAACAATTTTAATTTACTACTCGGCATTATCGCTACGTTTTTATTATTCATTTCCTGCGACAAAGATTTTTACGAAGATGTTGAGTTGCAGAAAAACAATTTAGAATCAATTGATGTAAAAACAATTACCTATGATGAGTTTAAAAGAAAACTAAAATCATTAGAAAACAAGCCAGCAGTAAAAATGATTATGAATAATACAAATTCAATACGTCATTTTGCAAGATCAGGCGATGATTCTGAAATTGAAATTTTTACAGACGTAATCAAAGAAATAACCTCAGGAACATACAAATCTTATACGATGTATATCAAGACATCGGACACGATAGCCAGTAAATTTTACAATCTTACTTTAGAAGAGAAAGAAGGAAACACCGCTGCATTTATTACAAAATATAGCCCTACCGAAAATTGGTTAAATGACAAAAACCAACCATTTGATGGAGGAATAACTACCTTTAGAGTAGAACCAGGTCCTAGTGGCTCAATTAAATTTACACATTTTGATGAAGGAGGTGGAGGAACAAGTTATCCACCGTATTGCGATGGTGTAGTTGTTGCCACAACAGTGTTTACAGAAGTATTGTGTGGTTGTGGCCATACATGGCAAGATTATTTAATGAATCTTTGTACAGGTTGTACAACTGGTTATCCATCTTTTCCAAGTTTTGCACAATCTACTTTATATGAATGCATTTCTACACCAGGATCTGGCTATTCACCAGCAGGCGGAAGTAGCCCTGGTTCATCTCAACCCGGCGAACCATCTAACAACTCACTAACAACAATTGTGGGTGTGCCAGATATGCCACGAGTGAGTTATTTAACAGAGCCGTTGTCATTAGATGCCCGTCAAAATGATTATTTAGTTGATAATCCAGATGTTGAATACCAGTTGGGTAGTTTTATAGACCAAAATACAATTAATGATTTAATAGATCCGGCGGCGATGACATTTGCACAGGAATTAATTAAAACATTAGAAGAATTTAATTCTGAAAATGAAGACACTTCACTATTATTGGATGTGACAAAATCAACCATTTATGCATTTAATAATGGTTATTTTACTCAGCCTCTTGATGATGGGTTTTTTAATTATATAGATGATTATTCATCATTAGCTTATACGGATCCAAATACAGCTATCAACTTTGCGAGAATGTTCGTTGCTCATTGTGCTGTTATTAAGCAAGAGAACCCTACTTGGTCACATGTTAAAGTTTTTGCAAGAGCTTATGTTGATACTGTTCAATTGCTTTTAGATTTTGCTGGACTAGTACCCGCAATAGGTGAGGTTGCTGATTTAGCAAATGGTACAATTTATTTAATTCAAGGAGACGGTGTAAATGCGTCACTAAGTTATGCTTCTGCAATACCTGTAGCAGGTTGGTTTTCAGCCGGTGTAAAGTTTGCAAAAAGAGCAGACGGATTGAAATATTTGGTTAAAGGAACAAATAATTTAATTACTTTTGGAGCTTACAATAGTAAAAAATTCAGACAGGCTTGCGGAATTGCTACAGGTGATGCAACCAAACAAGCTCATCATCTCATACCAAGAGGTTCGCAAATAATTGAACATGAAGTGGTACAGAGAGCAGCGAAAGCAACTAATAACGGTGGTTTTCATATTGACCAAGCATTAAATGGGGTTGCTGTTGCAACTTGGAGAAATCAACCTAATCATCCAAATTACAACAACAAAATTTACACAAAATTACAAAACTACATTCAACAAAACCCTAGTGCGACACCAACTCAATGTTATAATCAATTAATGGTTATTTTAAATCAAGCAAAACAAGCTGTCATTAATAATCCAAATACACATTTAAACGATTTAGTTTTTTAATTATGAAACATTATAAATTGAATTTCACTTTAAGCACAAAAGTTAGAGGCAATAGTGATTATGTGAAAAAAAATCATATAAAAATTCCTAATGAAAAAATGTTTTGGGAAGAGCCTAAATTTATTGGAAGTATTAGAAATGAAAAAATTGATTTTCAACCATATCTTTTAGATATTGAACTTTTTCCAAATTCTAACGTTAATGATTTAATAATGGATGGAGGGCCTATATCTACTAAATTAATTATAAGTGGTAAATTGAAGTCTATTATAGAAGAATACAGAAAGTCAGGGATGCAATTTTTTAATATTAATATTCTAAAAAAGAATGAAGTGTTTTCAGATTACTGGATATTAAATATGTATGAGTTTAATCAAGAATTTATAGATTTTTCAAAATGCAAAATTATTTATCAAGAAAAGGAGGCAGATTTTGAAGTTTCTTATTTAATAAATGAGAAAGTTGTTTTTATTAGTAATCAAGATGAATTTTATGCACTTATTAAAAAAGCAAGAATAAAAGATGAAATTATTTGGATAGAAAAATTAGAATTAAATAATGTCAATGAAGACTTTTTTATTCTCAAATATGTAAATGGTGGTGTTGGATATTTTGTTTCCGAGACACTTAAACAAGAAATAGAAGATGCCGGTTGTACCGGCATCGAATTTCAGCCAGTAGAATTAAGTTATAACGAATGGACAGCTCCCGGAGGCGAAAGAGAACAAGTGTATGGGCAATACTTTTAAACATGAAAAAATATAATTATCAAACTTTAATAAAACTACTTTTCTTATTCCTATTAACAATCCTTTTTTCGTTTTGCAACGCTAAAAAAGAAGTTTCAAAATATAAACCAATTGAGATAAAAGAAATTGTATTTAAAAAATCAACAACAAATGATAAAGATTTGTTAAGTAAATCGATGAAAGATTTTAATGAAAAATTAATCGTTGAATTAAAGAATTCTATAACAGAAGAAATCAAAGAACAAAATCAAGATAGTAATCTAGAAGAAATAAATCAAAAAATAGATTCTTTAAATCCTTTTTTAGAAATGGTGTCTTCTGAACTGTTTATTTCTAACAATGAATTCAATCATTTTAGATTTCAAGATTCTTTAATTGTATCCTACGTAACCATAAATAACAAAATCCATGGTGATTACAGAATAATAAATAGAAATAAAAACACATTTCATTATTTGGCAAAAATTGATTCGACAACTACTTATTATAACTATACTCCTTATAAATATAGAGATGAAAAAGGATTGATAATTAACGAATTTAGGAATGAAAAGAAAATTATTCAAGGTATTGAGTGTTTTAAAATTGTTGTAAGAGCTCAAGACGATATTGGTAATGAAGAAATGCCAGATTTTTTCCAAAACCTAACAACAGAATATACAATGTATGTAACTGAAAGAATAAAATGTTCTTTTCATCCTGTAGTTTGGTATAAAATTATTTTGGACAAATACTATCCGTTGGAAATAGAAGAATCTAATGAGGTTTTAAAAGGTTCTGTCATTAAGTATGAACTAGAAAAGTTAGTTTTAAATGATTATTAAAAGTCAACGAGAATTAAAATTCACTTTTGATATAAAGCAAGATAAGGTTGACTATTAAAATCAATCAAATCAAACTAATCCTGAAGTTCTTGCTTCAGGATTTTTTTGTTTGGTAAATTAATTGAGTTAAACCAAAAATTTATTATTTTTAAACTATAATAAAAATCCCCATTTGTAGGGATTGATTTGTATAAAATAAAATCATAAAATTGTCAAGAGTTACATTTTATGATAAATGATAACCGCCAAACACTGAATTATAAACCAATAAATATATTTATCATGAAAAACAATTTTAATTTACTACTCGGCATTATCGCTACGTTTTTATTATTCATTTCCTGCGACAAAGATTTTTACGAAGATGTTGAGTTGCAGAAAAACAATTTAGAATCAATTGATGTAAAAACAATTACCTATGATGAGTTTAAAAGAAAACTAAAATCAGTAGAAAACAAGCCAGCAGTAAAAATGATTATGAATAATACAAATTCAATACGTCATTTTGCAAGATCAGGCGATGATTCTGAAATTGAAATTTTTACAGACGTAATCAAAGAAATAACCTCAGGAACATACAAATCTTATACGATGTATATCAAGACATCGGACACGATAGCCAGTAAATTTTACAATCTTACTTTAGAAGAGAAAGAAGGAAACACCGCTGCATTTATTACAAAATATAGCCCTACCGAAAATTGGTTAAATGACAAAAACCAACCATTTGATGGAGGAATAACTACCTTTAGAGTAGAACCAGGTCCTAGTGGCTCAATTAAATTTACACATTTTGATGAAGGAGGTGGAGGAACAAGTTATCCACCGTATTGCGATGGTGTAGTTGTTGCCACAACAGTGTTTACAGAAGTATTGTGTGGTTGTGGCCATACATGGCAAGATTATTTAATGAATCTTTGTACAGGTTGTACAACTGGTTATCCATCTTTTCCAAGTTTTACACAATCTACTTTATATGAATGCATTTCTACACCAGGATCTGGCTATTCACCAGCAGGCGGAAGTAGCCCTGGTTCATCTCAACCCGGCGAACCATCTAACAACTCACTAACAACAATTGTGGGTGTGCCAATAATTAGACCAGCTGTAACTTATTTAGCTGATCTTCTATCTCTAAACGGCAGACAAATTACTTTTCTATCTAACAATCCGGTTATTGAAGGTCAAATTAGTAATTATATTAGTGAAAATACGGATAGTAACAATGTGGTTAACCCTGAAGCAATGGCGTTTGCTTTGGAGCTGATTAATCTAGCAATTCAAAACCCCACATTTTATACATCTGAAAACATAATAAATTGGTTTTTTACTCCAAGGGAGGGTCAGGATTTTTTTTATGACGCAACTTTTTGGGATAATCCAAATTTAAGTTTCCCTCAGCAAGACTTGCCAACATGGGATGATTTTGATTTGGCATATCCTAGAGATAACGGTGCAGATTTGGTGCTAATAGTTGGAGGAGCAGTACAACAAGCTTATAATGATTATCCAAGTCTATCTCGTGGGTATTGTGCTAAAAGTTTCAAGAGCATTAAATTATTCTGGAATAACAATCCCACAAATTACTACAACTGCAAATAATCCTGGGACAATTCAAGGAAATGATGGGAAGTATTACTTTTTAAATGCCAAAGCATTGAATAAGTGGATGAAGAAAACATTTGGCACAAATCCAGCAACAAGTTCTACTCCTTATAATAAAAATCATATTCATATAGATGGTAGTGAAGGAGGAGAAAATGGTATAAATTTCCCTAGTTTAGTCTCTGGTTTAAAGGGAATTTATTCAATGGTTTCCACTAATCCTCAATGGGCTTCTGGTCATGCTGATTTAATTCAAGACGGATTATGTGTTTTTGGTTGTCATTTTCAGGACACACCTCCTGTACCAATAGATTATATTGACATATGGGTTTTAGAATAATAATTAAACTTTATTTAAGATGAAAATATATAATGTTATTTTAGTAATTCTACTTACTTGTTCATGTAGCTCAAATAAACGAGATAGTTTTTCATATGATTACAAATCAAAAGATTTTTGGATAAACAGTTACAAATATGAAGTGTTTTATGGATGTATTAAAGAAGGTTTGGTTAATGATAGTTTAAGAATCATATTGAAGGATAAAGATTTGTTTAATCCAAATTCTGATTTAGATTTTTTAACCATAGATAATGCAAGAGAGAAGGGAAAAAAAATCATCAGAGATATGCCTGATGTATATATTAAAATAGACTCAGGAGAAGAAAAATTGAAAACGAAGAATTTTATTTTATTCAATTGTCTAAACTACTATAAAAGTAAAGAACTTGATTCAATAGCGAATAATGCGTATAAAATCTTCCAAAGTAAGCAGTAAAGAACAAATAACCGGACACGCAGATATTTTGTATGAAAATGGAACATGTCTAGCAAATTGCAATCTACAAATGCCAAATTTTCAAAGAATAGATATTTGGGTTTTAAATTAGATCACATATGAAAAAAGTATCATTATTAATTTGTATATTTTTATTTTCGTGTAAAAGCTTAAATAAAAACATTATAACCGAAAAAAATCAAGTTCAAAAAGAAGAGGAAAATTATGTTTTTATATTTAAGGAAAGTGTTTTATTTAATTGTTTGAGATGTTCTTATGGTGACTCGTTAATAAAGATAATTTCTAAAAAGGAATTATTTAATAGTTATGACGATTTTAATTTAAATTTAGAGAGTTATAAAAATTCAAAAAAAATAGCATTTGAACATTGTAAAAAAATAGGTGAAGTAGAGTATAAATTTGATGACTATAAAGAAGGTCAAAATTATTATTTATCACATTGTTTAAAACTTTATAACAGCAAATATTTAGATTCAATTGCCCAATCTGAGTTTAGAGAAAAAGGTTCTGTTGGTTATTAATTTCAAATTGCTTTTGTTTTATAAAATGAATTTAAATTTGAAAGGAATATATTCCATGGTAATAAGTCAAGGACAAATAATTGGTCATGCTGATAAAATCAAACTAATCCTGAAGTTCTTGCTTCAGGATTTTTTATAGGATTAATGTTGTAATTTTCCTTTTCAACATTAATATCACAACCTCTTGGTCCACAACCGAGTCTTCTTGGTCCACAAGAACAGAATGTGATTAAAAATAGAAGTAAAAGTAATTTTTTCATTAAAATAAATGATCAGATTGATTGAATAAAAACGTAATAATTTCTAAATTTTTGTTTTCTATTCTGTAAATCAATGAAATATGTTTATTAACAACACATATGTGAAAATTCTCAATTTTAGATTTTGGACAGATATGATTATGATGAGCTATTTTTGAAATCAATTCAACTGTTTCTGTTTCAAATTTTTCAACAATCGAAAAATTCCATTTTTCAAAAAGCTGTTCGATGATTAATAGATAATAATCCTTAGCTAATTCAGACCAAATAATTTTCATTTATTTTTTTAACGTTGATATTTTCTTTTTGGCTAATAACATTACTTCTTCCTGCGAATAAGTTCTTCCGTTTTCTAAATCATTTATTCCTTTTTGAATTTCTTTTTTTTCTTTAAGAGAAAGATTTTCATACCAATCATTATCTTCTACAATAGAAACAAAATCCATGCTTTTTAATAACTCTAAAAAGAAGGAGTACTTATTGTCTTTTATTTTGATAGTCAATTGTTTCATGTTATAAAGATATAATTTTTACACTTGTTCCGCAAACTGCATTCGTAATAATTGCTCCAAATATGTCCGCTCATTCGATAACCTCGGAATTTTATGCTGTCCGCCTAATTTATCCCTTTCTTTTAACCAATCATAAAACAAATTTGGTCTGGCAACATTGATTACTAGTGGATTTAACGTCATGTTATTACGCCTTTTTGCTTCATAATCAGAATTCAGCGATTGCAACGTGTCGTCTAATATTTTTCTAAAATAGTTAATGTTTTCAGGTGATTTTTTAAATTCAATTATCCATTCATGAGCTCCTTTTTCCTTACCATCCATAAAAATAGGGGCAACCGTGTAGTCAATTACTTCCGATTCGGTTTCATGACAAGCTTTTGCAATGGCTTGATCGGTGTTTTCCACAATCAATTCTTCTCCAAATACATTGATAAAATGCTTAGTTCTTCCGGTAACTCTAATCCGATACGGATTTAAAGAGGTAAACCGAACCGTATCACCAATCAGATATCTCCATAAACCGGAATTGGTAGTAATTACAAGAGCATAATTTTTAAATAATTCTACTTCCGCCAAACGAACAATTTTTTGTTCAGGAGTACCAAAGGTATCCATCGGAATAAATTCATAAAAAATTCCGTAATCCAACATCAACAACAATTCGTTGGAATTATTCAAATCCTGAATGGCAAAAAAACCTTCGGAAGCATTGTATATTTCGTAATAATTAAAATCGTTACTCGGAAACAGTTTTTTATATTGTTCACGATACGGATCAAAACTTACACCACCATGAAAATACACTTCAGCATGAGGCCAAATTTCCAATAAATTTGTTTTACCGGTTTCTTCCAACACTTTATTTAGTAAAACCAACATCCAAGAAGGAACGCCGGCTAGACTGGTTACATCTTCATAAATTGTTTCCTGAACAATAGCCATCAATTTAATTTCCCAATCGCCCATGAGCGAAACTCGGTTGCTGGGTGTGGAGCTAAATTCGGCCCAAATAGGCATATTGTCAATCAAAATAGCCGACAAATCGCCAAAAAAAGTATTGTTATCTTCGTATAATTCCTTACTGCCACCTAAGCGAAGACTTTTTCCTACAAACAATTGCGAATCTTCATTATTGTTTAAATACAAACTCAATAAATCTTTGCTGGCTTTGTAATGGCAATTTTCCAAGGCTTCGTTACTCACCGGAATAAACTTGCTTTTGGCATTGGTAGTTCCGCTGGATTTAGCAAACCATTTAATGGAAGTTGGCCAAAAAATATTTTGCATTCCTTTGCGAGTTTGTTCAATCATCGGTTCTAAATCTTCATACGTAGAAACAGGAACTCGCTCTGAAAAGGTTTGATAATTTTTTGCTGAATGAAAGTCGTATTGTCTGCCAATAACTGTATTTTCCGATGTTCTGAGTAACGAAAGAAGCAATTCTTCCTGCACTTCATTCGGGTATTTCATAAACAATTCAATTTGATGAATCCGTTTTTTTAAGATCCAGGTAGCAATTGAATTGATGATGGGTAGTGGCATTGTTTAGTTGATTATTGTTTTAATTTTGATGCAAAATCGATAATGGTAAGTGCAATTTTGTTTTGACCTTCTTCGCTAGTGATAAATTTTCTATCTTCTTCGTTTGAAAGAAAACCTAATTCTAATGTGATAGCCGGAACTTCAGTTTTACTAAGTAATAAAAAAGGAGCATTTTTAACTCCGCGATTATTCATCGATGTGTTTTGAGCAATTTCATCTACAAGTTTAAGAGCTAATTCATTTGATTTTTCAAAAGCAACTGATTTGTCTGAAACAAAAGCTTCAACGCCACTTGCTGTTTCATTTTTAGTGTAATTAGAATGAAGCGAAATAACTAAATCAGGTTTGTGAATAGTAATAAATTCTACTCTATCTTTTAACGATAAAAAATAATCATCTGTTCTTGTAAAAAGAAAAGTAACTTCAGTATTGGTGTTTAAAACATTGATTTTGTCTGAAATCTGCTTCATTAATTCTTTTTCCAACACTAATTCAGAAGTTGAACCATGATCGTGACCACCATGTCCGGCATCAATAATTACGGTAATTTTTTTATTATCATCTGATGTGAATGACAAATTTAAGAAGACTGCTAAAACGAAAATAATTTTGATGAGGTTTTTCATGGTAATTGAATTATTGGTTAACAACTCCTATATTTACGCTAAATTAGTAAAATTATTGTTAACTCCACTTACAAATAGCAAATTCAAAAATGACATACGAAGGCGTTCTAACGAAAATGCAAACCGAACTCGGTAATCCAATTCAATATTATTTGGTGTTTGAAAACAGTTTTTTAAACCTCAATCAATTGTTAGACAAAGAAATGGAAATTACATTTCAAGGTTATCAATGTTTAAATTGCGGAAAGAAAAAGAAAATTTTCCGTCAAGGTTTTTGTTATGATTGTTTTATGTCGAGTCCGGCAGTGGGTGATTGGATTATGAAACCAGAGTTAAGCACGGCTCATTTAGACATTGAAGACCGTGATTTGGTGTATGAAAAAAAAGTACAATTGCAACCGCATGTTTTGTATTTGGCCCTTTCAAGCGAAGTTAAAATTGGCGTAACCCGAGGAACACAAGTGCCCACCCGCTGGATAGATCAAGGAGCTTCACAAGCCATTCCTATTGTGGAAGTTCCCAATCGCTATTTGGCCGGAATTGCCGAAGTTGCCTTAAAAAACCAATATGTTGACAAAACAAACTGGCAAAAAATGCTCAAAAATGAAATTCTTCAAGTTGACTTAATTCAAGAAAGACTGAAAGCGGGAACTTATTTACCACAAGAAGTAAAAGAATATTTCTCAGATCAACATCCAAATATAGTTGAACTGCACTATCCTGTATTAGCTTATCCTAAAAAAGTAACGAGTCTAAGTTTAGATAAAATTCCAAACTTTAAAGGAAAACTTTCAGGAATTAAAGGTCAATATCTACTCTTTCAAGATGGAACTGTTTTTAATATCCGAACCTTTGAAGGGTATGTTGTTAAAATTCAAATCTAGTTGTTAACTATTACGATTTCGAAGCTTTATCCTTTAAATAATATATAAAATTCTATATAAAGACTGACATTCGTCATGTTTTTTACGCTTATTTGGGCGGAAATTTGTCTCATAATTCAAAACCTCACAATTATGAAACGATTATTCAACCTAGAAAAAGGCATTTTGCTATTGATTTTCATAGCAACTTCTACCTTCGGTTTCGCTCAAAAGACACTTACACTTGATGCAAAACCACAATTAAAAATTTCCGGAACTTCCAGTTTGCACGATTGGGATATGGTTTCAGAATCGGCTACCGGAAAATTGGTAGCAACTGCTGAAGGAAATAAATTGATAACTATTAATTCTCTAGTAGTAGAAATGCCGGCCGAAAGCATCAAAAGTGGTAAAGGCGGAATGGACAAAAATGCCTACAAAGCATTAAAAACGAATCAATTTAAAACTGTAAAATTTGATTTAAAATCATCAACTAAAAATGCTGATGGTACTTGGAATTTTACCGGAACATTCGCCATCGCAGGAGCAACCAAATCGGTAACGTTAAAAATCAAAGAAACTACAATAGGAGGTCAATCTGTTTTGGAAGGAAGTTATTCTTTTAAATTGACCGACTACAAAATCACACCACCAACCGCTTTAATGGGAACCGTTAAAACCGGTGATGATGTTAAAATAAGTTTTACACTAAAATTCAAATAAATCTAAATTCAACCTCTAATTAATTAAAAAATGAGAAATCTATTTACACTTGCTCTTGTATTGATAAGTACATTAGCTATAGCACAAAAACAACAGTATCAATTAGACAATTGGCGGCCTTATGATAAAACTGGATTATCCATGTTTGAGGCTCCAAAAGACACAACATCTACGTTTGAAAACGTGAAAGTAAGAATTGGCGGAGCATTTGCTTTGCAATACCAAGCATTAGATCATGAAAATAATGCCGATGTAGTTTTAAATGCAAATAATGTTAACACCAATCAATTAGTAAACTTGGGTAACAACTTTAACTTAGCAACAGCCAATTTAGATATTGATGTGGCTTTGTATGATGGTGTAAACCTTCACTTAAGAACCTATCTTTCTTCTCGTCACCACCCGGAACCTTATGTAAAAGGTGGATATATTCAAATTGATAAATTAGACTTTATCAGCAAAGGATTTATGGCAGAAACAATGAAAAATCTTACCATCAAAATTGGTCACATGGAAAACAATTATGGTGATGCTCATTTTAGAAGATCAGACAATGCCTTAGCGATTTATAATCCATTTGTGGGTAACTATATCATGGATGCTTTTACAACAGAAGTTGGTGCAGAACTATACTACCGCAAAAACGGCTGGATTGGAATGGTTGGTGCCACAAACGGTAAATTAAACCAAACAACCAATGCTCCCGGCGTAACAAGTCCATCTGTAATGGCAAAAATAGGTTATGATAAACAATTGAACACCGATTTACGATTCAGATTAACAGGATCTTTGTATAACACTGCTCAATCTGCAAGAACATACCTTTACGGAGGTGACCGTGCAGGATCTAGATATTACTTTGTAATGGAAAACACATTGGCTACATCTTCTGCAAATTACTCTTCAGGTTTAATTACTCCTGGTTTTACAAATGAGTTAACAGCAATTATGATTAATCCATTTGTGAAATACAAAGGATTAGAGTTCTTTGGTATGGTTGAAAAAGTAAGCGGAAAAACAAGAGCAGAAGTAGATGAAAGAGATTTTACTCAACTTGGAGCAGAGTTAATCTACCGTTTCGGTAAAAATGAAAACCTTTATGTGGCCGGTCGTTACAACAACGTAACTGGAGAAACTGCAGCCAGCGAAGATGTAGACGTGACTCGTTTCAATATTGGTGGCGGTTGGTTTATGACAAAAAACATTTTGGTTAAATTTGAATATGTTAATCAAAAGTATGATGGTTATGCTAAAACAAATATCTTAAACGAAGGAAAGTTTAGTGGATTTGTTGCCGAGGCAGTAATTGCATTCTAAAACAAACAATATGCGTGTTTTTGGTCTCATATTAGTTGTAACAGCAGCACTGTTTTCAACACCTAAAGATTATCTGTTGGTCAGTACAAAACAGTTCACTGTTCAAGGTACTACTTCAATTGGAGGTTTTGAATGTAACTACGATATGAATGCTAAAGACACGCTGTTTTTTAATCAACCCAAAAGAACGAAGAAAATCTCACACAGTGTTCCGGTCAAAAGTTTTGGATGTGGTAATTTTATTCTAAACAATGATTTTAGAAAAACATTAAAAGAAAAAGAATTTCCTAACGTAACAATTGAGTTATCAAATTTTAGAAAGAATAATGAAAATTACAGTTGCGATTTAACATTGAACTTGGTTGGAAAACAAAAAATATATAAAAATCTCCCTTTGAAGTATGATAGAAATCAATTGATTGGAAATATAACATTACAGTTCAGCGATTTCAATCTCACTCCTCCAAAAAAAATAGGAGGTATGATAAAAATAAATGAAGAAATTAAATTGTTTGTGAGTTTACAAACAGAATAGTAGAGTTAGTTATTTAGTTTAAAAAGAACCCCAAATTGCACGTTTCAATTTGGGGTTGCTTTTTTATTCTTTTTTTACTCTTTTTTCTTTTTATTAAATAAACTGTTTAAACCTTCTTTCACTTTATCTTTCACAGCTTCTTCAGTTTTGGTTTTCACCTCTTCTTTGGTTGCCGGAGTTGTGGTTTTTGTAGTGTCTTTCGGGTCTTTGTTTTGGTTTAACAAATTGCCCAAAGCAGAAGTTCCTTGGTTTATAAGTTTTTGTTTCTGATAATCCACTAATTGATTCACTAATTTTGTTGTGGCTTGTTTGGTATCAGTACTTATTTTTGGATTAGAAAAATTACCGGTAAGCAATGCCGTAATCGGAATTGATTCTACTTTAGCAGCATCGGCCGGAGATAATTTTGCAATTAAACTATTAATTTCTGTTCCCAAATATTTAGCCGGTACATCAAATTTTACATTATAATTCATTGCTTGATCAAAACCGTGTGAACCACCCACATTTAAAGTGATGTCTTGGTATTTGATGTCAAACGGTTTCACGTTTACTTTTCCGTTTTCAAAGGATAAACTTGTTTTTAAATCATTCAAATTTACTTTTTTCAAATCAATAAAATTCACTTGATTGTCCAAAGCACTAAGCAAAGTTGAGTTGGAAGCATTCACCGTTGTAGAAAGTAACTGCCCAACCAAATCTCCTGTTAAAGATTTTAAATCCGGTGTCATTTCTTTCGCATCCAAATTACCTGAAAGTTTAATAGTAGAATTCAATTTTCCATTGATGATATTAGCAATCGGAGCAATGCTTTTCATCATATCCAATTGCGTAAATGTTTCACTAATGTTTACTGAACTTAAATCCAAATTCATCGCAAATGTTGGCACTTTTGTTTTGGTGGAAACATTTCCGTTTACACCAATCATACCACCAAAAATGTTTGTTTTCACATTTTCTAAGGTAACTCGTTCATCTTTCACAATTAACTTTCCTGAAACATCTTTCAACGTTAAATTATCATACAAAACAGTGTTGGCTTTTGCGTTTAACGTAACATCTAAAAAAGCAGGAATCTTCATGGCTTCGCTTGGTTTCTGACCTTCTTTGGTTGGTTCTTCTGTTGTCATAAAATCATTCACAGCCAATTGATTAGAACTCATGTTGAAATTTCCTTTCAAATTCTGATCGTTAAATAAATAACCATAGAAATTTTCTAAAATACCATTAACATTAATGTCGCTTTTTCCGGTTTGTGCCGCAAATTTCTGTAGGTTCAACGTACTTGGATTAAACTGAACAATCGCTTCGCTAATGTTCATTCCTTTTCCGTTTTCATCGGTATATTTAAATCCGGTAACACTTACCAATCCTGCATTTTGAATGTTTTGGTATTGCTCTTTTTCCACCGATTGCATATCAAATTTTGTTGTTACATCTGCTTTTAAAATTCCTGAAAGCGGCGTGTCTAACTTAATTGGATAGGCTTTGCTGAGGTTTCCTAAATTAATTGTTCCTTTCAAAGCCGCATCAACCAACGGGTTTTCTGAAACATTTCTAATATTTGCCTTCGCATTAAAAACATCTTGATCAATCTTAAACGACAAATTATCGATGTTCACATACGTGTCGTTCATCAAGCCGGTTTCGTTTTTAATTTTTGTATCAATAACGATGTTTTCCACTTTTTTAGGTAAGTCAGGAAACTTAAATGATGCATTGTTAGATGCAATTTCCAAATTAAACTTCGGAATCGTTGTCTCAGAATACAATCCTTTTGCAAAACCCGAAACTTTAAAATCTCCCGTAGTTTGAATTTTATCTAAATCACCTTTATATGCCGACGGAACCAATCCTAAAAAGTTTTTAAACGATGAGGTTGGGGTGTTAAACGTTAAGTCATATTGTTGTCCGGCTTCAACCAATTGAATAAAACCTGTAAATTTTAAAGGCAATTTGTTAATCAATGCTTCATTGTCTTTAAACTCATATTTGCTGTTTTCCAAATCAATTCCCAACACGGCATCCAACGTTAAAGAAACGTCTTTCATATAATTGGTTTTGTCCATATCCAAACTCATCATGGCGTTGGTTTCAGTATCTAAATCCAATTTAGATGCTGCAAAATTTCCGGTTCCGGTGTGATTAATTTTATCAACAACCATCTTGATTTTTGAACTTTCATCCAAAAAAGTAAATTTCAAATTTTCAATCGAATAACTCTGAATATTCATCGCAAAAGGCTTGCTGTCCGAAGGTTTTTCTTCTTGATCATCTTTCATAGCAATATCAAAATTGCCAATTCCGTCTTTGTTAAAAATGATGTTCACAATGCCATCCACACTCGAAAACGATTCCAATTCCATCGCTTCTCCATCCGATTTAAACAATTCTTTCACCGACATTTTCAGGTTCAATTCACCTGAATAAAACAGCGTATCGCCTTCAAACGGAGCTTTATTAATAATGCTCAATTTGTCAATCGTTACATTGGCACGCGGAAAACTCTTAAACAAACTCAAACTCACATTTTCAAACGCCACATTGGCATCCACATTTTCGTTAATCGATTTCAACACTAATTGCTTGATTTTGTCTTTAAACAAAAACGGTGCAGCAGCCAAAGCAATAATGACTACCAACAAAAAAATACCTAAACCTTTTAAAATTTTCTTAATCATAATTTTACATTTATTTATATGGAGCGAATCTATAGTTGTGTTTGGTTCCGTAATTCCTGCCCTCCTTTCTAGTCTCGTTTAAAAAAACGAGAGCTAACCAGTCGGTCAGGGCTAGGCGGGTTTCCATTTTCGTTTTCAGCGGTTATTCCAAACTTAGCTCTTCGCCACGAGCAAGGTTAAATCGCTTTTGAAAATAATACACCGCAACATACAAAACGGGTGTGTCTAGAATGGCTATCAGCACTTTAAACAAAAAACCGCTCAGTAATAATCCGGGAAACAAATCCCAACTCAATATTTTAAAACTACATAGCAAAAATAATACCGCAAATGTATCAACAAATTGTGATGTAAAAGTAGAAAAGTTATTTCGCACCCAAAGCATTTTTCCTTTGGTTACTTTTTTCCAAAAGTGAAAAATATAAATATCGATGTATTGTGCCGCCAAATAAGCAATCATCGAGGCTAGCACAGCAAGAGCAGTTTGTCCAAAAACTTTAGAAAACAAAACATCATCAACCGGAGAATTTTCTATCGCAGGAGCAGCATTCGCCACATAAATTATCAACAACGAAAACACTGAGGCAAAAATTCCCGTGGTCACCACTTGATTGGCCTTTTTCTTCCCGTAAACTTCCGAGATTATATCAGTAATTAAAAAAGTAATCGGGTAGGGCAAAATTCCCACCGAAATCTCAAACCGATAAAGACCGAAAAAATCCCAATAAAAAAATTTCTGAAAAATTAAATTCGACACCACCAACGAAGCAATGAACATGGCTCCCAGCGTGAAATAAATTTTATAGGCAAACAACTTGTCTTTTGTTTCCAAATCTTTTTTTAACAAAAATAATAAATTAGAAAGGAAACAGTTGTTAACTAAATTAAAAAAACCTGACAGTTTTTAGTTGCTGTCAGGTTTCTATAATTATTTAATTTTTAACTCAAAAGGCATCAGCGTTTGAATGCCGGTTCGAGCCGTTGTTCTTTTTACTTGTTGTAGTGTTTGATAAGCTTCTTCGCCAATTTCTTCCTTAATCATAGCTTCTTTCGATTTCATAAACGGAATGCCATTTTTGTCACTTAAAAATTGCATAAACGACTTGTCAAATTCGGGATAGTTTTCGGTTTTATATTTTTTTATTTTTGCCAACGTAGCAGCTTCGCTTAATGCTATATCTAAACCACCTAATTTGTCAACCAAACCATTTTGCAATGCTTCAGTTCCGGTCCAAACTCTTCCTTGGGCAATGGCATCTACTTGTTCAAAAGTCATTTTTCTTCCGGTAGCAACGCGGTTTACGAAAATAGTATAAATGTTTTCTACAGATTCTGTCGTTATTTCTTTAAACTTTTCATCAATCGGTTTAAATGGGCTGTAGCCAATAGCATGATCGTGGGTTTTTACTTGCGAGGTGCTAATTCCGATTTTTTTAGACAATTCGGTCATATTCGGCAATACACCAAACACACCAATCGAACCGGTAATTGTGTTGGGTTCTGCAATAATTTTATCGGCATTACAAGCAATATAATAACCACCCGAAGCAGCTAAATTACCCATAGAAACCACAACCGGTTTTACTTTTTTGGTTAATTCAATTTCTCTCCAAATTAATTCCGATGTCAAAGCACTACCACCCGGACTGTCAACACGAATCACAATGGCTTTCACTTTTTCATCTTTTCTGGCTTCTTGCAATGAAGTTCTCATAGCACCTTCGCCAATCACATTCACATCGCCATCGCCACCCATGATTTCACCTTGAGCATAAATAATGGCGATTTTGTCTTTAGAATCTACGTTTTGAGGGGTTTTCGAAACGTTTTTAGCATAATCCATAATAGCTATGCTTTTGTAGTCTTCGTCTTTTTTTACTTTCAAGGCTTTTTTAATTCCGTCGTGGTACTGATCTTCATAACCAATTTTGTCAATTAGTTTTTTAGATTTAGCCATTTCAGGAGTTCTAGCCGATAGTTTATTTGCAATACTGTTTAATGAATCTACCGAAATATTTCTGCTTTTAGAAATATCACTTACAATTGAACTCCAAGCCGAGTTCAATAAAGCCGAAATTTGTTCTCTGTTGGCGTCACTCATTTCGTTTTCCAAAAACGGTTCAACTGCACTTTTGTATTTTCCATGACGAATTACTTCCATTTTTACGCCGGTTTTTTCCTGAATGTCTTTGAAAAACATGATTTCAGAAGCAAGACCTTTAAAGTCCATTTCACCCACAGGATTCATATAAATCGTATCAGCAACAGAATTAATGTAGTATTCACCTTGCGTAAAATAATCTGCATAGGAAACAATAAATTTTCCTGTTTTTTTAAAGTCAATCAATTTGTCTCTCAACGCTTTCGATTGAGCTAATCCTAAACTGCTTTTGCTGTTTAAGATAGAAATTCCTTTGATTTTATCATCGGTTTTGGCGTTATCAACAGCGTTTAACACATCAATTAAACCAACTGAGGCTTCTTCATTTAAAATAGTTACCCAAGGATCGGTAAATTTTCCGGTATAATCTAACGATACATTTTCCATATCTAAAACCAAAACGGAATTAGATTCTACTTTTGCAACATCAGAACCGCTGCCGGCAATTGCTCCAACAATCATTATACCAAAAAATAATATCATAAAGAATACAAATAATCCTATGATGGTGGCTAATACATTTCCTAAAAATTTCATTTTATACTTATTTAATTGAATATTGTTTCCTAATTAGTAGTCTTTCATTGCATTATGTTACAGGTTGTGTTGAAAGAAATTCATAATTACAGAAACTTATTAACAGGATTGGCAAAGATACTTTATTTCTGAAATAGTTTTAGTTATTTTGCTCTACCATGAATAATCAAAGCCAAGTTATTTTATCGTTAGGAAGCAATTTAGGTAACCGTTTGGAAAACATCCAGTTGGCTATCATTTCAATTCATAAAACCATTGCTACAGTAGTCAAGGTTTCTTCGTTATATGAAACACCTTCGTGGGGTTTTGATAGCGAACCGTTCTATAATTGTGCTTTGGTTTTGCAAACGTCAAAAGGAGCAGAACAAATTTTAGACGAAGTGTTACAACTCGAAACCAAATTAGGAAGAGTTCGAAATAACGAAGAAGGCTATCTGCCGAGAATAATTGATATTGATGTAATTACCTATAACGAGGAAATTATCAACACCGAAAGATTAAAAGTTCCGCATCCACATATGCAAAACAGAAAATTTGTTTTGTTGCCCATGCGTGATTTGAATTTGGATTGGCGTCATCCTATTTTGCAAAAATATTTGCCGGAATTAGTTGCTTTGGCAGAAGACAAAAGCAATTGCAAAGTGGTGCAAAAATTAGAGGCTCCCCTTGAAAAAATTAATCTTCAACAGTTTAATTACATTGCCATTGAAGGAAATATCGGAGCCGGAAAAACTACTTTGTCCTCCAAAATTGCAGAGGATTTTAATGCAAAATTAGTGTTGGAACGTTTTGCAGACAATCCTTTTTTGCCTAAATTTTATGAAGATCAAAGTCGGTATGCTTTTCCTTTAGAAATGTCTTTTTTGGCCGACAGATACCAGCAATTATCGGATGATTTAGCTCAATTTGATTTGTTTAAAGATTTCATCGTCGCCGATTATCATATTTTTAAATCCTTAATTTTTGCTAAAGTAACCTTGGCAGAAGATGAATTCAGGTTGTACAAAACCATGTTTGACATCATCCATAAAGAAATGCCAAAGCCGGATTTGTATGTCTATTTGTATCAAAATACAGATCAACTTTTAGAAAATATCAAAAAAAGAGGCAGAAGTTATGAAATGCAAATTCCCGCAGAATATTTAGAAAAAATCAATCAAGGCTATTTAGATTTCATCAAAACACAAACCAATTTAAATGTGTTAATCATTGATGTTTCCGATAAAGATTTTGTGAACAATCAAGAAGATTATGTTTTTATCTTAGATCAAATTCAAGCAAAATTGCACTAATTATCGCAATAGCGAAAAATGTCCTTTTCGCTCAGGAGTTGTGTCATCAATTTTCAAAACATACCAATAATCATTAGCCGGAAGTTTTTCACCTTCAAAAGTTCCGTCCCAAAACGGATTAGAAGGAGTAATTTGTTTGATTAATTTTCCGTAACGATTAAAAATTGTTATCGATGAATTTGGATAAAACTCCATTCCTTCCAAATAAAAGATATCATTAAACCCATCACCGTTGGGTGAGAAAAATTGTGGAACTAAAATCACTACAAAAGTTTGCTCGTCTGAATAACCGCAATTGTTAATTCTCTCCCGAACATAAGCTGTGTATAATCCACCTTCGCCAACGGTAAATAAATTAGAATCCTGATAATTAAATCCATCAATAGAGTATTCATATTCTCCATTTCCAGTGGCAATGATTTCAACAGAAGTATCATTTACAACAACTGTTTCAATCACCGGAATATCATATTGAACAATAGTAAAGTTTTTTGTTTTAGAACAATTTCCCGCTGCCAAAGAAGTGACAACAACCGAATAATTAGCATTGTTATTCACTTGAATGGATTGCGAAGTTTCTCCGGTTGACCAAAGATACGTAGCATTTGAAACACCTGCGTTTAAAGTAATCACACTTCCTTCGCAAAGCGTAACCGTTTCATCTTCCACATCCGGCAAATCATAAACAAGTACGTTTAGAGGAATTCTATTCCCTGACGAACATCCGTTATTAAAGGCTTCCACATAAAATGTAGTATCTTCTGAAAGAATAGGTGTGGTAAATGTATTTCCTGAACCTAAACTAGTTCCTCCAGTTTCTGCACTATACCAACTTATTGTTCCTGCAGTAGTAGAAGCAGTTAGAATAGCCGAATTCTCTCCACACACAGGATTCGGGTCAACAATGATAACTTCCGGAATTTCATTTATCGTGGCTTGTACAGCAGTTCTTGTTCCAGTTGTACAACCCACTTCAAACGCATCAATATAATATGTTGTAGTTTGAGTTAAATTGGGTGTAGTAAAACTGTTTCCGGTAGCTATTGGGGTTCCTCCGTTTGGAGTAGTGTACCATTTGACTGTTCCGGCAGAAGCATTCGCTGTTAGCGTTACCGAACCCTCTCCACACCTTGATTGACCAACAGAAGAAATAATACTCGGAATAGTAATGGTTGTACTTGTTGAAATCTGCAAAACCGGATCGCCGGGCATTCCGCCATATTCCACGATGTATCCTTTCGGCTGATAGTCGCCACTTGCTTCCCCTGTGTTGCTTAAATCATTCCATGAGCCGGGAATACCAACTCCAGGAGCAGTTATGTGTGCATAATCTTCATCACCTGCATTATTTGGCTCGCCATTATTCCAATTGGCATAATTGGGTGTTGTGCCATTCACGCCACCATTCCAAAAAATGGTTCCGGCTTCAGGTCCGGTCATCCATCGCCAAACACCTTCATTTGCTTCATCGCTTCCGCCAATCCAACCGGCACCGGCTGCTTGTTCGCCGGAAAGTTGAGCTTCATCGGCTGCTGTGATGGTGGCTAAATAGCCTTGCAAACCGTAGTAAGTTCTATTAGCAGCGGCTGTTCTTGCTGCAGACCATGTAATTCCTATATTGGGAACATATTCATAATAATGACCATTTGACGGCAGGTAGTTTGCTTGCCCTACTGTAATTGAAAAAGTTCTGACACCAGTAGGATTTGCAGAAGAATTTGAAAAAACCACATCTTCAATAGCAGCAATTAAATCTACATAAGTTGGCTGTCCGGCAGAACCGGTTAAAGTTAGTTTTCCGGTGGGAGCATCCCAATTAAAAACAATAGAGGGATGAGTTCCGGTTAAAGTCAATATATCTTGCCCAAAAACATAACCAGATGAAATTTGAATGTAAATGGCATCAATTCCAGTATCATCTGGGTCAGTTATGCTCATGTTGGTGACAATATTTATTTGCGAACCCGGACAATAAATTTGATTTCCTGTAGCAATTAAAATTGGAGCATCATTTAAAAGGGTAGGCTTTTTACTTGATAGTGAATTTACATTCATCAAAGAAGAAAAAGAGCCAAGGCATAAAAATAAAGCTATAAAAGTATAGCGAAGTATTGGAAATCCGTTCATTTTGTAAAAATAGGAAAATGAGAACAAAAATTGAATAAACAATTGCTAATTTCCTTTTAAAACAATGAGCTTTTTAAATAAATCCCACACGACAATTCCGGCACTAACTGAAATATTTAAGGAGTGTTTTGTTCCCAATTGCGGAATTTCAATCACACCGTCACATTTTTCAATTGCTTGTTGCGAAACGCCTTTGACTTCGTTACCAAAAATCAAAGCATATTTTTTGCCTTGTTCAACTTTAAAATCATTCAACATAATCGAATTTTCTACTTGTTCGATGGCAAAAACGGAGATTTCTTCTGCTTTCAATTGATCAATCACCGTCAACACTTCTTTTTGATATTCCCAAGTTACTGTATCGGTTGCTCCTAAAGCCGTTTTGTGAATTTCCTTGTTGGGAGGAGTGGCTGTAATTCCGCACAAATATATTTTTTCAATCAAAAAAGCATCCGAAGTTCTAAAAACCGAACCAATATTATGCAAACTTCTAATGTCATCTAAAATAATGATGATGGGTGTTTTTTGAGCTTCTTTAAACTCATCAATATTTTTGCGTTCCAGTTCAGAATTGGCCAATTTTCTCATCTTGCAAAAATAAGTAATGAATTTGAATTTTTACATTTGATATTGAAATTGATTTTTGAAATTGTCATTGAAATTGTCATTGAAATTGTCATTGCAATTGATTTTTTGTCATTGCCATTGATTTTTGTAATTGTCATTGAATTTTGTAATTGTCATTGAATTTTGTAATTGTCATTGAATTTTGTAATTGTCATTGAATTTTGTAATTGCTATTGCCATTGATTTTTGTCATTGCTATTGCATTGAAATTTTATTTCCGTATTTTTGAAACCAAACCTAAAACCAACAAAATTGTCAGCCAAAGCTACCGTCGTCAAAGAACCGAAAGAAACGCCTTTAATGAAGCAATATAACGAAATCAAACGGAAATATCCCGATGCTTGTTTGTTGTTTCGCGTAGGGGATTTTTATGAAACGTTTGGCGAAGATGCCGTTCGGGCTTCACAAATTTTAGGCATTGTTTTAACCAAAAGAGGTGCCGGTTCTGAAACTGAAACTGCTTTAGCGGGTTTCCCACATCATTCGTTAAATACCTATTTGCCAAAATTAGTCAAAGCCGGACTTCGAGTGGCGATTTGTGATCAATTGGAAGATCCAAAAATGACTAAAACTATTGTGAAACGCGGTGTGACCGAATTAGTCACTCCGGGTGTTTCAATGAATGATGAGGTGTTGCAATCCAAATCGAATAATTTTTTGGCTTCGGTTTATTTTGGTAAGAAGCAAATTGGCGTTTCATTTTTGGATGTTTCAACAGGCGAATTTTTGACATCTCAAGGAAATGAAGAATACATAGACAAATTATTACAAAATTTTAGTCCAAGTGAAATTTTAGTAACTAAAAACCATAAACAACATTTTAGAGAAGTTTTTGGCGAAGATTATCACACTTTTTTTCTGGAAGATTGGGTGTATAATGAAGACTATGGCAATGAAGTGTTGACCAAACATTTTCAAACCAATTCTTTAAAAGGATTTGGAATTGAAGAAATGCAAGAAGGAATCGTCGCTTCGGGTGCGGTTTTGTATTATTTATCGGAAACACAACACAATAAAATTCAGCATATTACGTCAATTCAACGCATTGCGGAAGATGCGTATGTGTGGATGGATCGATTTACCATTCGAAATTTAGAATTGTATCACAGCACCAATCCCAATGCAGTTACGTTGTTGGATGTGATTGACAGAACCCTTTCGCCGATGGGTTCACGATTGTTGAAACGTTGGTTGGCTTTACCGTTGAAAGATGCAACTAAAATCCAATCTCGTCATGAAGTGGTGACTTTTTTAAAGGATAATTCGGAAGTTTTACAGAAAATTCAATACCAAATTAAACAGATTTCTGATTTGGAACGGTTGATTTCCAAAGTCGCCACCGGAAAAGTTTCGCCTCGTGAAGTGATGAACCTTTGTCATTCGTTGGATGCGATAATTCCAATTAAAACT
The DNA here is from genome assembly GCF_023195775.1 of Flavobacterium azooxidireducens. Lineage (NCBI taxonomy): Bacteria > Pseudomonadati > Bacteroidota > Flavobacteriia > Flavobacteriales > Flavobacteriaceae > Flavobacterium > Flavobacterium azooxidireducens. Next base: position 942,330 of record NZ_CP096205.1, on the reverse strand, counting down.
TTGGCTTTGGCAAGTGCAAATGAATCGTTAAAAGCGATAGGCGATAGTTTACACGCTTGTGATTTACTTCGTGAAAAAATCAAAACGACGTTAAATCACGATGCACCGGTTTCCATTAACAAAGGAAATGCGATTGCGAAAGGAATTCATCCCGATTTAGATGAATTGAGAGCTATTTCAACTTCCGGAAAAGAATATTTGGAAGGAATTGAGCTGAGAGAATCACAAAAAACAGGAATTTCATCATTGAAAATTTCGTTTAATAATGTTTTTGGTTATTACATCGAAGTTAGAAATACGCATAAAGATAAAGTTCCAACGGAATGGATTAGAAAGCAAACCTTAGTGAATGCCGAACGATATATTACGGAGGAATTAAAAGAATACGAGATAAAAATTCTTGGAGCAGAAGACAAAATTCACCAATTGGAATCGCAATTATTTGAACAATTGGTGATTTGGATTGGCACCTACATTAAACCCGTTCAGTTGAATGCGGCTTTAATTGCTCAGTTGGATTGTTTGAATTCATTTACGCAATTAGCGATTGAAAACAAGTATGTTCGACCAATTTTGGATGATTCGTATGAATTAGAAATCACAAATGGTCGTCATCCTGTCATTGAAAAACAATTGCCGGTTGGTGTTCCGTATATTGCAAATGATGTTTTTTTGGACAGAGATTCGCAACAAATTATTATGATTACGGGTCCGAATATGTCGGGGAAATCGGCTATTTTGCGACAAACGGCTCTAATTGTGCTGTTGGCTCAAATGGGAAGTTTTGTTCCGGCAGAAGCAGTTCGAATGGGTGTGGTAGATAAAATATTTACCAGAGTAGGAGCGAGTGATAATATTTCGATGGGTGAATCGACTTTTATGGTTGAGATGAATGAAACTGCTTCGATTTTGAATAATATTTCTGAACGAAGTTTGGTTTTGTTGGATGAAATCGGGCGAGGAACCAGCACGTATGACGGAATTTCGATTGCGTGGGCCATTGCAGAATATTTGCACGAACATCCTAACCGACCCAAAACGTTGTTTGCCACACATTATCACGAGTTAAACGAGATGGAAGTCACATTTGACCGCGTTCAGAATTTTAATGTTTCCGTAAAGGAATTGAAAGATACCGTTCTTTTTATTCGAAAATTAGTGAAAGGCGGCACCGAACACAGTTTTGGTATTCACGTTGCTAAAATGGCGGGAATGCCACAAACCGTGATTCAAAAAGCACAAAAGATTTTAAAGAAATTAGAAAAAAATCATTCGAGTGAAGAATTATCCGGCATAAAATCTCCGAAGGATGAATTACAGCTTAGTTTTTTTAATTTAGATGATCCATTATTGGAAGAAATCAAAGAAGAAATTCTAAACTTAGACATAAACACGTTAACTCCCGTTGAAGCTTTAATGAAATTGAACGAAATTAAGCGAATGTTGACCAAAAAATAAATGCTATAACTTTAACATTCAAAACATTAGTTTTTGAAGTAAATTTTTTTGCAAAAAACGCTTGTAAAAGTAAATAATTATAGTACATTTGCATCCGCATTGCTAAACAAGTAGTGCAGTTCTTTTAAAAACCTGTACGCGAAAATAGCTCAGTTGGTAGAGCGCCACCTTGCCAAGGTGGAGGTCGCGGGTTCGAATCCCGTTTTTCGCTCTTCTACCTTATAGTGCAAGCAGTTTGCTCGCATCAGGCTCGAGTGGTGGAATTGGTAGACACGCTGGACTTAAAATCCAGTGGGCAGTAATGCCCGTGCGGGTTCAAGTCCCGCCTTGAGTACAAAAGCTTCATTTGTTTTTACAAGTGGAGCTTTTTTTATTGATTTATTTTGAAATTTATTTGATAATTAAGCAGAAATCTTTGTCAAAGTTTTAAACTTTGACAAAGATGAAATGTGGTTTAAAAAAAGATTACTTCACTGTAATAACAATCTTGTGAAAGCATCAAATCTTTGTTGCTTATCAATTATTCGATACTTTTTACTATTGCTTCAACTTTAATTTTGAACTCTTCGTGATTAAGTTTGGTGATAAGATTATTTGTCTTTTTTACAAATTCAGAAGCTAATTCTTTGTCTTTAATTTTATATTTTATTTCTTCTCTGAATACTAGGTTTCTTGTATATAAAATGTCTGGATTAGATTTATCAAGAATTTTAAAACGATAATTTTTTTTACTTTTTTTTGTTATTATTTTATATTTTTTTGTGTTTTTGAACTCAATTTGAAGACTATCAGACACCAGTTTGTTTTCGGCTAGTTTCAGAGTATCTTTAGTTACGCCCCAAAAAATTCCCATTCCAGAGGGGTATCTTTCCAAGAGATAAGTTGTATCACTAATTTTTAGAAGAACATTTTTTTGACGAATCAAAAAACCTCTTTTATTTGATACAAATAATTCTGAGTATGATGGTTGTGCATAGATTGAACAAGTGAATATGAGTAAAATTTGTATTAAATTTTTTTTCATTTTTTATTCAACGGTTAGAAGTTTGTTTTGACTTACTTACTTACTTTTATAAAAATATAAATTTTTTGTGAATCTTTGTCAAAGTTCAAAACTTTGACAAAGATGAATTTGCTATCAAGGTTTAGTTTTGCCAAAAAGTAAAAAAAGCACAAAGTTTTGGATGACTTATTTGAGGGAAGGCTGCCAGCTTTGGCGGGAGATTTCTATTTCGACTTCGTCATCTTGCGAAATGACAAGATTGTGGGAGAGGCAGATTCTGAAAACTGGGACTGCGACTGAAAACTCTACTTTTTTGTAAATTATTTTCCTCTGAAATGCTTTGTTGTACTGAAACCGCGTGAGGGATTGAAGTGGAAAGCCCGCAGGACAAAGGTTGAGTTTTTGCGGGTTGTGCCGGCGACCAAAGAAGCCGAGCAGAACCCGATAAAAACCAACCTTTGGACGAGGACTTGGAACGAAAGCCCGACCCGGAGCTTGTCGGAGGGGCACGCCCAAAAAAGATTGTTAGATTGTTAGATTTTTGGATTTTCAGAAGTTGAGGAAGATTTTTTATAAGAAAAGTTGAAGGAATGATCTGTGAATGCTATAATTTCCTTCACTTTAGAGCAAAAAAAATCCCGAACAAGTCGGGATTAGTTTTTTTGTTAGCTTGTTGCTAATTACTGAGCTGGAGTTTCAGCTGGAGCTTCTGTAGTTGTAGCAGCAGAATCAACTACTTCAACAGCTTCTTCAACTGGTACAGCAACTTCTTCAACTACTTCTGTAGTAGTTTCTTCAACTACTTCAGTTTCTTTTTCTTTACAAGATACTACTGTTAAAGCAGCAACAAATACTAAACTTAAAATTACTTTTTTCATCTTACTTTATTATAAAAGGTTAATTATTAATTCGGAGCAAAGATATAAATTTTTTGGTTCAACAAAATATTTTACGAAATATTTTTAAAAAAAAATAAACTATTTGTGTTTCAAACGTTTGAGTCCCCATTTTTAGGGTGTTTTTAAATAGTAAACCCCTTTTTCGAAAGGGGTTTATGTAAGATTTTAGTCTGAAAATATTATTTTTTAGCTTTTTTGCCCACTACTTTCATTTCATTTATCAAATGTTTCGCTCCGGCATACTTGTCAATCACGAAAAGTACGTAACGAATGTCGACCATAATGTTTCTGCAAATGGCCGGATCATAATAAATATCGCTCATAGTTCCTTCCCAAACGCGGTCGAAATTTAAGCCGATTAAGTTTCCGTTTTTGTCTATTGCCGGACTTCCTGAATTACCTCCTGTAGTGTGATTTGTTCCGATGAAATTGACAGGAAGTTTTCCGTTTTCGGCATATTGTCCGTAATCTTTGTTGTTGTATAATTCAATCAACTTTGGCGAAACATCAAATTCGTAGTCGCCCGGAACGTATTTTTCCATCACACCGTCTAAATAGGTCACCGGACTGTAATAAACCGCGTCGCTAGGTGCGTAGCCTTTTACTTTTCCATACGTTACACGCAACGTTGAGTTAGCATCCGGGAAAATGCGGGCTTCTTTTGGACTTAATTCCAAAATTCCTTTCATATACGTGCGTTGCAAAGCGGTATTTTTAAGGTTGATTTCTTCGTATTTTGGAACTACGTTTTTGGTGTAGGCTTCGGATAACATTTTTACGAATGCAAATCCGCTATCGTTGTTTAATTTCTCAAGAACGGTTTTGGCATCTCCCGTTAACAATTCTTTTAAGCCATTGTAATTGGTTAATTTTGAAGTTTTATAGATTTCAGTTGTTTTGGCTTTTAAATCTTGGTTTAACAAACCTTCGGGTAAAAATTGTTTTGGCGATTTGGTGGCGTACAATTCAATTAATTGCTCCATTACTTTTTCGTCAACAGTAGCATTGAAATCTTTGTATAAATCGGCAAAACCGGTGATGAAATTTTCTTTTCTATCCATAAACGCTTGTTCGCCTCTAGTTTTGTGAAGGTTTTCCAACTGTACCAAACGGTAACCAAAACTCAATAATTCGGTGTTACGCATTACGACTTCCATAAAATAATCACGGCTTAATGCATACGGAGCGATTTCAGCGTAATTTTTCTCAAATTCTGAAAGTAAGTTGCCGTATTCAGCTTGTTTTCCGGCTTTCGCCACTTTATTCATGAAATCTTTTTCAAAATCTTTTTTGATTTGAACCGCATTGGATTTTTTTAAACCTTTGGTTTCGCCGATCCATTTTTTCCAATAATTGGCAACCGAAGCGTATTTGGCAGCATATTGAATTTTAATCGCTTTGTCTTTTCGCATAAAACCGTCTTGTACTTTCAAGGCGGCATCACGAATTTCGATTTTGGCAGGATTGAGTTCGTTGACAATTTGTTCAACAGCAACAGCCGGCAAATATTCTTGCGTTCTTCCCGGATAGCCGAAAACCATTGTGAAATCATCTTCTTTTACACCGTCAATAGAAACTGGGAAAAAGTGTTTTGGCGTATAAGGAACATTGTCTTTGGAATATTCTGCCGGACGATTGTTTTTGTCGGCGTAAATTCTGAACAACGAAAAATCTCCGGTATGACGAGGCCAAACCCAGTTGTCTGTATCAGAACCAAATTTTCCGATGGATGACGGCGGAGCACCTACTAAACGAACATCTTTATAGGTTTCAACCACAAACCAGATGTATTGATTTCCGTCATAAAACGTTCTTATTCGGTTTTCTTGCCAACTTTCTTTAGGTAAAGAAGTGGTTAAAGCTGAAATGTTTTCTTGAATTTTTTTCTGTTTGTCTGCTTCGTTCGAAATGGATTGCGTGTTTTCCAAAACTTTTGAAGTGACATCTTCAATTTTGACGATGAATGTTACCACTAGTCCTTCGTTTGGAAGTTCTTCGTCTAAACTCATTGCCCAAAAACCTTTCTCTAAATAATCATTTTCAACGGTAGAATGGGATTGAATTTCGCCGTAACCACAGTGATGATTGGTTAATAAAAGTCCTTTAGAAGAAATCACTTCCGATGTACAGCCGTTGTTGAAATGCGGTACAGCGTCTTTCATACTCGATTTGTTCACGGAGTAAATATCTTCGGCAGACATTTTCATGCCGAGCGATTTCATTTCTTTTTCGTTCATTCCTTCCAAAAGTGACGGAATCCACATACCACCTTGTTGGGCAAATGCAGAAAAGGAAAGAAACAGGATGAGTAAGCGTAAAAATTTCATAATGAGTTGTTTAGTAAGTTCTTATTTTACAGTGTGTTTGAATAATTTTCGTTTGTGTTCTTCGAAATCGTTTGCAATATACAATTTTTGAGCAGGATGATTATGTGGTTCCACCTCCAAATAGATGATTTTTAACGATAATTTATGAGCTTCTTGGCGAATGAAATGGAGCGTTTGTTTGCCAAAGCCTTTTCCTTGAGCAGTATTTTTGATGTATAATTCGTCTAAAAAAGCAATTTTTCCTCGGTATTCGAAACTGAAAACGAAGGTGAGAATGACATAGCCAACGATTTCATCTTCATTCAAAATTAGCCAAGCTTTTCCGAGGTTTTCATCTTCAAGAAATTGATGAAAGAGTTTTTTGGATGTTTCGATTTCAAAAGGATAATTGTCGATGGCGTAAAATTCCTTCATCATTTGAAGGATTTCATCAATCTCTGATGCGGATAAAGGTTTAAAGGTTGTCATTATCTAAATGGTTTAAAATAACGTCCGATGCACCTTTGTTCATTTGCACGAAAGTGCTGCAAATATGACCTTTTTCGTGTCGGATATCTTCGTTGGAAAGTAAGGTGGAGAAAGTTTCATTCAATTCATTTTGATTGGAAATGGAAACGCAACCTTCCATATTTACTAATGCGGTCGCTTCGGCAAAATGAGAATAATTGGGTCCGATTACAATGGGAATGCCAAAAGTTGCCGGTTCTAAAATGTTGTGCACACCTGGATTTCCGAAGCCACCGCCAACGTAGGCAATGTCGGCGTAGTTGTAGATTTTGGTTAAGATGCCGATGGTGTTGATGATGAATACGTCATATTCCCGTAGGGACAGGTCGCGACCTGTCCGTACATACAATTCCAATTCCGAAAATAAAATTGATTTTTTTGTAATCGATTTTTGCAATTCCGAAATTTGTTCCGATTTAATATTATGTGGAGCAATAATGAATTTCACATTTTCAGATGAATTATTAATGAAATTCACCAATAATTCTTCATCTTTTGGCCACGAACTTCCAATAACAATGGTGGTTGTGTTGTTTTTGAATTCTTCAATAAAATCTAGTGTATTATCTCTTTCCAAAATCGAAACTACGCGATCAAAGCGAGTATCGCCGGAAATTTTCACATTTTGATAACCTAACGATTGTAATAGTTTTTTGGATGATTCGTTTTGTACAAAAAAGAAGTCGAAAGCAGTTAAACATTTTCTATAAAATCCGCCATACCATTTAAAAAACACTTGATTTTTTCTTAGAATTCCTGAAATTAAATAGGTTTTAATGTTTCTGTTTTTTAACTCATTCAAATAATTTGGCCAATATTCATATTTGATAAAAAACACCAACTCCGGATGAACTAAATCTAAAAATTGTTTGGCGTTTTGTTGCTTGTCTAAGGGTAAATAAATCGTTAAATCAGCAATTATGTTGTTTTTTCTAACTTCAAAACCGGAAGGCGAAAAAAATGTCACAATAATTTTATGATTAGGAAATTTAATTTTGATTTTTTCCATCACGGGAATTCCTTGTTCAAACTCGCCTAAAGAAGCGGCGTGAAACCAAATCGTTTTATCATGCGAAGAAATTTTCTGTCTGATTTGCTCAAAAACTGATTTTCTTCCATCCACAAAAAGTTTCATTTTCGGATTGAAAAGAGCAACGATTTTCAGTAAAAATCCGACAAAATGAACCAATAAATTGTATAAAAAAAACATATAGCTAAAATTGTGTCGCTAAAATACATCACTTTAAAGAATTTTCATTGTTATAACTTCCTAAATAATTACTTTTGTTATATTATTAAGGTGAACTCATTCAAAATGAAAACATCTTGCACTTTAAAATTAAATAAAAAGTAATGCGTAAACTTCAAATGGTTGACTTAAAAAGTCAATATGATAAAATTAAGACTACGGTTGATGCTTCAATTCAAGAAGTTTTAGAAACCACAACCTATATCAATGGACCGAAAGTACACGAATTTCAAAAAAATCTGGAAGATTATTTAGGAGTAAAGCACGTGATTCCGTGTGCAAATGGAACAGATGCTCTTCAAATTGCTATGATGGGATTGGATTTAAAGCCCGGAGACGAGGTCATCACAGCCGATTTCACGTTTGCCGCAACGGTAGAAGTAATTGCCTTATTGCAATTAACGCCTGTTTTGGTAGATGTTGATATGGTGAATATGAACATTTCATTAGACGGAATCAGGAAAGCAATTACATCAAAAACCAAAGCCATCGTGCCGGTTCATTTATTTGGAAGAGCTGCCAATATGGAAGCGATTATGCAAATTGCCAACGAACATAATTTATATGTTATCGAAGATAATGCACAAGCAATTGGAGCAGATTATACCTATCCGGACGGGACAAAAAAGAAAGTAGGAACAATTGGTCATGTGGGAGCGACTTCCTTTTTCCCTTCAAAAAATTTAGGTTGTTATGGTGATGGTGGTGCAATTTTTACGAATGATGATGCTTTGGCTCACACCATTCGAGGAATAGTAAATCACGGAATGTATGTGCGTTACCACCACGATGTCGTGGGTGTGAATTCTCGTTTAGATAGTATTCAAGCAGCGGTTTTAAATGCAAAATTGCCTTTGTTGGATAGTTATAATGCAGCTAGACAAAATGCAGCTCGAAGTTATTCAAAAGCATTTGAAGGGCATAAAAATATCGTTGCACCAACTATTTGTGAAGTGTGTGATTGTCACGTTTTTCATCAATATACTTTACGAATTATTGATGCTGATAGAAATGCGTTGATGGATCACTTGCAAAGCAAAGGAATTCCGTGTGCGATTTATTATCCTATTCCGTTGCATTCACAAAAAGCGTATGCTGATGTTCGTTATAAAGAAGAAGATTTTCCGGTAACAAATCAATTGGTAAAAGAAGTAATTTCGTTGCCAATGCACACCGAATTAGATGATGAGCAAATTAAATTTATAACGGATTCAGTTTTAGAATTTTTCAACTAATCATATAAAAAACATGAAAGTACTTGTAACCGGAGGCCTTGGATTCATTGGTTCTCACACAGTTGTAGAATTACAAAATGTAGGTTTTGAACCTGTAATTATTGATAATCTATCTAATTCTTCCATTGAAGTTTTAGATCGAATTACTAGCATTACCGGAAAAAAACCGCTTTTTGAACAAATGGATTTACGAGATAAAACTTCGGTTCAAAATTTTTTCAAAAAGCACAATGATGTTTCGGGTGTAATTCATTTTGCCGCTTCCAAAGCAGTAGGCGAAAGTGTTGAAAATCCGTTGTTGTATTATGAAAATAACATCAATGCGTTGGTTTATATTTTACAAGAATTACAACAAAAGGAAGAGGCACATTTTATTTTCAGTTCCTCATGCACTGTTTACGGTCAAGCCGAAAAGATGCCAATTACCGAAGATGCATCAGTTCAACCAGCCATGTCGCCTTATGGAAATACTAAACAAATTGGGGAAGAAATTATTACAGATGTGGTAAAAGTTTCGAATATCAATTCAATTCTTTTGCGGTATTTTAACCCGATTGGAGCTCATCCAACAGCAGAAATTGGTGAATTACCGATTGGTGTTCCTCAAAATTTAGTGCCATTTATCACACAAACCGGAATTGGATTACGACAAGAATTATCTGTTTACGGAGATGATTATCCAACACCGGACGGAACAGCCGTTCGCGATTATATACACGTTGTCGATTTGGCAAAAGCTCACGTTGTTGCTTTACAACGATTAATCGAAAAGAAAAATGCATCAAAAATTGAAACGTTCAATTTAGGCACGGGAACCGGAAGTTCTGTTTTGGAAGTAATTACTGCTTTCGAAAAAGTTTCAGGAAAAAAATTGCCCTATAAAATTGTTGGTAGGAGAGAAGGAGATGTTACTTCTGCATATGCCAACACAGACAAGGCTAATAACGTTTTGGGATGGAAAGCACAATCAACATTAGAAGAAAGTTTGGCGAGTGCTTGGAAATGGGAACTGAAAATTAGAAGTTAAGTTTTTTTAAATAAAATCATCTAAAGTCTAAAGTAAAATTTAGACTTTTTTTGTAAAAAAAATAGGATTTTTGCTTTGAAATTTAAAAAATTAATTGACATTTGTCTTTTTAACATAAAATTTATTTAATAATGAAAAAATTAATTGTTTTTGTATTTGCCTCCTTTTTGATTTCATGCAGTAGCGATGATGGTTTTGAGAATGCTAATGGTAGCGTAGATAAAAAATACGTTACAAAAACCACAACAACCGGAAACGGTGATTCAAATGTTTCAACTGTCACTTATGACACAAATAAAAAAGTGCTTACTGCATCAGATGGTGAGCAGATTAAATATTTTACCTACAGGAGTGACGGAAGTCTCGAAAAGATATCAGGTGGTGGAGATAATCTATTTACAAGTGAAGTAATCTCAACTATTTATGATGCTTATGAAATTGGGGATATTTTACAGTATGATTCAAACGGAAATCCAACAGTTTTAGAATTATATGAAGATGATTATTGGTCAGGAGAAAGATATGTTTATACTGCTACCATTTCTTATGATGACAAGCCCTTTACATTTTATCACACACTTGATGCTGCGGGTATTATAGATGTTTTAAATAGTACTCAATTAAATTTCGGAATGGCACCATCATCTCCAGAAATTATCATGGCAAAATTATTGTTGCCAGTAAATAACCCTTACCGAGCAATCATAAAAGATGAGGATAATGTTGAAATTGGAAGGGTAGAAGTAAGTTATAATTATGGTACAGACAAATACCCAATATCATCAACAGTTGTAATTAATGATGATGGTTATGTTGATCAATATAGCGTTCTATATGAGTATTTACCGTAAAGGTTAATGAATTTATTAGAAAATAATAGACAAAGGAGCTGATTTTATAGTCAAGCTCCTTTTTTTAAACTTGATTTCATACTTTTTTATTAAATTTGTTCAAAATCAAAGCAGTATGAAAGATAAAAAGCCAAAAAAAGACAAAGTTGAAGAGCCAACTTCCCTCTACGAAAAAACCAAACCTCAAGGAATTGGTGAAGATTTTGATTTTGATAAAGAGTTTGAAAAAGGATTAACACCAGAACAATTTAAAGCCGAAATGACCAAACGTATAAAAGCCTATCCTTGGAAAAAGTAATTTTTAAAAATGAAGTTCTACTCTACCTTGACGAATTAATTTATCTTCTTTTTGCAGAGGAATATTTTGCATATCCTGAAAATGCAGTGATTTATGTGAATAAAATTGTAGATTTTACAATAAATGAAATATCAACTTTTCCTCACAAGAAAACTCCATTCAAGTTGAAAAATCTCGGTAGTCGTTATATTTTCTACAAATCAAATTCAAGAACTACTTGGTACATTTTTTTCGAAAATCATAAAAACAAAATTCTTGTCACCTGAATTTTAAATAATCACTCTCCTTTAGCCAACGATATAAAATAAAATATCCTCACTTTGTGGGTGAGGATATTTTTTTAAAATTATTCCGCTGCGTTTTTCAGTTTTTCTTTACCGTTTTCAACAGCCTCTTCTGTTTTTTCTGCAGCATTTTCTAAAGCTTCACCTGTTTCATTCGCTGCATTTTCAACTGCATCTCCGGTTTCGTTTGCAGCATTTTCAATATCGTTTCCAACAGATTCAACTGCATCTTCTACTTTTTCTTCAGTTGTTTTTTCTTTACAAGAAACCACAAATAATGATCCCATCAATACTAATCCTAAAAGTGTTTTTTTCATTTTTGTTTATGTTTTAAAAGTTAATAAATCCTAATTATCAAATCAAGTGCCAAACTTAAATTAGGCCGAGATTGTTTCCACTTCTTTGTCAATCTTATTCACTAAGCCAACCAACACTTTTCCGGGTCCAACTTCTGTAAAGCTAGTCGCACCATCGGCTATCATTTGTTGAACCGATTGCGTCCATCGCACCGGAGCCGTCAATTGAATAATCAAATTCTTTTTTATTTCCTCCGGATCAGAAACCGCACTCGCTGTTACATTTTGATACACTGGGCAAATCGGTGTAGAAAAAGTCGTCGCTTCAATCGCAGCAGCCAATTCTTCTCTTGCCGGTTTCATCATTGGCGAATGAAATGCTCCGCCAACAGGCAAAATCAACGCACGTTTTGCACCTGCTTCTTTCATTTTTTCGCAAGCCAATTCCACGGCTTTATATTCGCCTGAAATTACTAACTGTCCCGGACAATTGTAATTTGCCGCCACCACAACACCATCAATCGAAGCACAAATATCTTCCACAATTTTATCTTCTAAATTCAAAACCGCAGCCATTGTAGAAGGGGTGATTTCACACGCTTTTTGCATTGCCAACGCACGTTTCGAAACCAATTTCAAGCCATCTTCAAACGACAATGCTCCATTGGCAACCAACGCCGAAAATTCGCCTAACGAATGTCCCGCCACCATATCCGGTGCAAAATCGGTTAAGGTTTTAGCCAAAATTACCGAGTGCAAAAACACCGCCGGTTGTGTAACCTTAGTCTCTTTCAATTCCTCAGCCGAACCTTCAAACATAATGTCTGTAATTCTAAAACCCAAAATATCATTGGCTTTTTCAAACAATTCTTTCGCCAAAGCCGAGTTTTCATATAAATCCTTACCCATTCCGGTAAACTGAGCTCCTTGTCCAGGAAAAACGTATGCTTTCATATACTATTCTAAAAAATTAATTCATTAAAGTTATAACAAATGTACTATTTATTTTTTTTGGAGCCGCAGCGTTTGGGCTTTTTTGGAATCGCAGTTCCCGCTGTCCGTTCCAATTTTTTGTTTTTCTGAAAAAAAACAAAAAGATTTCCACTACCATCGGGAGCAGAAAGGAAATTATTCGCATTTTTGGAAACAAAAAACCCGACAAATTTGCCGGGTTTAAGAATATAAAGTGATATTAGATTTTGTTTATTTTCTTCTGTCTTTGAACAACATAGAAAGCGAAAACAATTCCAATAATTATTAAATAAATTAAAGCAGTATCTATTGGAGCTCCCGGTAGTGGATCATCATCAGTTGGATGTGGGTCAATATCGTCATCTGCAAATAAACTGATAGGAAAACTTAAAATAAAAAGCGTTACTATCCAGTTGTAGAAACTTTTGTTTTTCATGGTATTTAGTTTTTTGGAAATTTTTATAAATTGTAATCCGGCGAACCAACACCGGATTACAACAAGTTATAGTGCTTTTTTAACTAACGTTTTATTGATTTTAACAAGCAAAACTTGATCTGCAAAATTGTTTTGACAAATAAACGTATCTGAATTTACATCTTTCTGATTCAACAACAATCTTCCTGTTAAATCATAAATCTCAATTTCATTGATTTCAAAGCCTTTTGATTCAACAGTTATTGTTTGTTTTACATTGTCTTTATAAACAATCCAATTGGAATTGTTTAAACTAGTTTCATCAATTGATAAAGGTTCGTTTTGATATACAATTTCAAAACGGTTTTCAAAAGTTCCAATTTCAGTTAAGAAAGTGTAATCAGCTTCACTAAGATTATGTATAATTCCTAAGTTCAAATCTCTTAAATAAATGATTTGATCATTTTCAAACAATCCATCTTTTTTACTAATATTAATTGTAAAAGTACCGGCATGCGTAGCTTTAAATCCTAAAGGAACAACATCCTGAACATCAAAAGGCAAACTTCTTCCTTGAATAACATACTTTTCATTGTCAATCAAACTGTAAATTGAATTATCAGAATAGCCAAACAATTTTGCATCAATTTGATGATCTACAGCCATTGTTGCATTTTCAACATAACCTAATAAAATTTGATTATAATTTGTTGTGCTATCATTTAAATTTAGCCACATACGGTGCTTTTCGGTATCAGCAGATCTAAAGAACTGACCATTACTGTTCGGGATACGCAAGTCATTTGTAAATTGTAATAAGAATTGTTGCTCTGCTTTAATAACAAAACCTTGTCCCACTTGAATAATTCCGTCTGGTTCTTCACCTCCGGCTGCAGCCATAGTTCCACCCATAGTTGTGAAAGAAGCATAATTATTAGCTGCATATTCACCATCAATTGGCGGAGCTTCGTGAGTCCAAAAATGCAACGAGGCAACATTACTATTACTGGATAAAAATTCTTCGGCATCAATTGGAGAAGGATAAGGATTTCCAACATAATTGTAGCCTAAATTATTGGCGGTTACATTAATTCCTATATCTCCATTGTTCGGACGACCGTAAAATAAACCTTCAAATACAGTTGGTGTTGCTGTTTCATTATACGAATTATAGGTGTTTGGAGCACGTACAGAATATCCTCTTCCAAGTTCAAATACTGAATTTGTTGCAATTCCGCTTGCGGAGAATGCATTGGCAGTTTCATCATAAAAATACACTCTTCCAAAAACGGTTCCAACAGCAAAGTCATACAGTTTCTGATTCTCTACCGGAGAACCCCATCCTGTTGCTTCCAATCTGAACATCGGATTACTGTTTTTATTAACTGATATTTTACCAACATTTGAATTCGTAGCCGTGTTCTGTGTTTGAACTAAATAACCATCGTTTTCAATTGTAAACGTGGCCAAAGTTTCTTCGGTAATAGCATCAACAGCTAAGTTTACTGTTTCAGTTACAGTTAAAGTTGCTTCACTTTGTACTAATAAAGAAGCATTCTCTAATAATGTAAGTGATTTTGCAAAACCTTCATTTCCGGTTGAGAGAATTGGTGCATTGGTTACGTCTGCAATCACAACACAATTTGATGAAGTAGGTACTCCACTTGGAGTCCAGTTATCTCCTGTGTTCCAATCTGTACTTACAGATCCGTTCCAAGTTTTAGAATTTATAGTTGCTGTTATTTCTATTCGTTCCGATTCGCAACTTCCTTCGGCAGCCGCAACATAAAACAAAGTTGTTTGTGCTAAACTCACCGTATAAGTAAATCCTGTGTGAACCAAATTCCCACCTGTTTCAGCATCATACCAATTAACTGTATAAATTCCGTCATTGCTCGTTTCAGCAAATAAAGTAACATTTCCAGGCTCACAAGTTGATGCTCCTTCAGTAAATATAATTTCTGCATCAGTTGGAGTGAATGTGGCGGTTACGGCTACGCGAGCTGATTCACATTCGCCATTATATGAGCTAACATAGTAAGTCGTGGTTTGTGTTAAAACAGGAGTTGTCCATTCGCCAATTGTAGTCGTGTCAACTAAGTTTCCACCAACTTCGGCATCATACCAACGGTATTCTGTGGTTGAAGTAGAACCTTCTGCTTCTAGCGTTATAGCACCACAACCTGAGCCATTTGATACAGAATCAATTGCAGCCGTACAAGGATTTTCAAATTCCACCGCCCAGTCGTGCAATGTTACAGTTGATGTCCCGCTTAAGGTTGCTACCAAACGAATTTGGTCATAAGCAGTCATTCCTGATAAATCGTGTGTTTTTTCACCGTCTCCACTTGCTGTAATGTTTGTATAACCTGCAACATCTGCCCACGTAGAGCCATTGTATTGCTGAATTTTTAATGCAACATTTCCTCCATTAAGCGTTTGGTTCCATTTTAGTTCACCATATTCCGTTACGTTTTGAACAGAAGCTAAATAGATTGGTGTTGAAGTAGCTGTTCCGTTTGGTGAAGCGATCGCTTGAACATTATCAAGGTATAAGTATCTTTCTGCATAATCGTTACCCGTAAAGTACATTATTATTTTCAATAGCTTATTGCCGGTAAAGCCATAAGATTCAACATTAATATTAATAGCATTACCTGTTGTTAATGTTGAATTAGGAGTCCAAGTGTGTACTAGCGTACCATCAGTATAACCTGTTTGGTTTGTTTCTGAAACATAGACTCTAAGTTGTGCTATAAATGCACTACCGCCCGTAGCTTCATAACCAGCATCTAAACTAATGTTTGATATTCCGTTCATGTTTAATGATTGGTAGGCTCCTGCTGCATCTCCATTAAAGTTACCAAACGAACTAGGATTACTGTTATAGATGTTTAAAGCATTTGCTCCTTGTGTGTTTCCATAAGGTTCTGAAGCAACAGTAAACCAACTTGGCTTTAATATTGTCCAGCCAGTTGTGCCTGTTTCAAAACTTCCATTAGTGACAACATTTCCACCACCACTTGATAACACAATATTATTACTACTGTTGGCCAATGTTCCGGAATGCGTAGCTGTTGCCAACTGTGCTTGAGTAGTTTGTAACCAAGAAGGAGTTGTGGCAGATGTTGTATGTGTAAAGCTATACGTTTCTGTTGACCAACTGCTCCATACATTCGCAGCTCCTCTTACTCTTGCTCTTACATAATATGTTGTGTTATCACTTGGAGTAAAACTGTTAGTAAAAGAAAAGTTCGCCGCTGTATTAATTGGATAAGTTCCTGTAAAAGTTTGTGTCCAACTTGTACCACCCGAAAATGTTGGGTTTGTATTAATTTCTACTTGATAATCTGTAGCTGGGTCGGTGGCATGACTCATTCTGAAAACAGGCGTAGTCGTATTAGTGCTACTGTTGTTAAACGTGAGTTGCTCGCTACCACCCGTATTACTAAAAGAAACATTGGTAGGAACTCCTACTTGTTGCCATTGCCAAGTAATACTTGAATTTTGTGCAATTGTAAAAGTAGCAGAACCACCAGTACCCGTTGCAGGTACACTTCCTGTTCCTGTCCAGCCCGTTACATTATATCCCGCTCTTGTTCCTGATGTTGCCGTAACCGATGCATTATTTGCAAAAACGTGAGGGCCATTTGCGTAGGTTGCTCCAGTGTAAGCTTGGGCTACGGTTAGGGTTCTGTCGGTAGCAAGAGGAGTTCCTCTGACAATAATGTCATCTACAATAAATCCGCCGCCTGTACCATCACATTGGTCAACTACCATTCTAAATGCCAGTCTGAAATTTGCTTGATTATTTCTTGTAGCTGGTAAAGTTAAAGTAGTTGTTTGAACACCTGAATTTCCATAATACAATCCACTAGGAAATGTACCATGAGCACCAGTTGTTCCACCTTGACCGCCAGTTTGATCCATTAACCAAGTTGAACCTCCATCTATTGAAGTATTGATTGTTCCGTAGTCATAAACGATACCTCCGCCAACTTCACCTAAACATCTCCACTTAAATTCTACTGTAATATTTTCATAGCCAACTGTAGATAAACCCACATGAGCCCATCTAGTTGTAGTAGGTATTACAGAACAATTAGCTCCATCCCAAGTTCTAAAAGGTTGATTTGTAACATTTGGATTGTTCCCATTATAGAAACCCATACCTAATGAACGACCGGAAATAGGTAATACGTTTGCATTTCCACCAGATATATTATTGGAAAAATTCCACATATGTCTATAGTTACCATATTGTGCAGCAGTGCTACTTGCTCTCCATCCATTAGTTCCTCCTTCTGAAACTATGGTATTTGTGTATGATCCGTTATTGCCATCAAAATTTTGTTGATAAATAATTGTCTGAGCATTTGTGATGGTTTGGATTAGGCAGAATAATCCAAGGATACAGGAGTATAAATTTTTCATATTACTCAGATTTTATTTTTAAATTAATTGTATTGATTTCTTGAGTATAATCTTCATTTGTAAAAGATCCACTTTGTGAATAAAGATTTTTTATACGTGTTTTTGAGGTAGATTTTTTTTCAGAATTTGATTCTACAGATTGTTCCAAAACCTGACTGTCTAGTACATTTTGATTTGGAGGAAGATTTGTTTCCTTTTTGTCATGTGTGTTACTTCTTAATTCCGATAAAATACTATTTTGAATAGTATGAGAATTGTTTTCCTGAATAATAGCGGATGGAACATCCTTTGCAATTCTGTTTAAAGAATTTTGAGCATTCCCCAAAAAAGGCAGTAAAAAAAGAAACAAAAAGCCTACGGTGTAGAGCAAAGAAATTTGTTTCCTGATAGAATGAGTAGTTCTAATCATGATAATGAAAATTGTTGTTAAAAGTTTGTTTTCGGAATAGCAATAACTCTATTTATTCTTAAAAGAAAAGAACAATATTGCCGAGGTTAAGAAATTGAATAGTTGGGGAAAAATTCTGAGCAAACATATATAAACTTTTGTCAATAAGCAAAATATAAAATTATAATTGATGAATTGTATGAAAATATCGATAAAAGTTGCTTTTTTGCTATTTTCAACTATTCATAATTATGAAAAAGTAATTTGTTTTTAAATTTTGTGATAATAATTACAGTGTTTTGCTTTTTTATTCAATATTTTTATATATTTGACAACAAACTAAATCCAAAAATGAATAAATTTTACTTAATCCTAACACTAGTGTTAGCAGGATTTTTGCATCCTGTTTTTGCTCAAGTAGGCGTGGGGACCACAACACCCCAAGGAGCATTAGATGTCAATTCTACTACAAACGGAATGTTAATTCCACGTGTTACACTTACCTCTGCCATTGTTGCTAATCCTGTCGTAAATCCGCAAGGCGGAGCTTTACAAAATGGAACTTTAGTTTACAACACTGCTACAAACGGAACTGCTCCTAACAACGTTGTTCCCGGCTTTTACTATTGGTTAACCAATCGTTGGGTTGCCATCGGCGGAAGCATTCCTGCTCCAACCGATGCATGGGCAATTAGTGGAAATGCCGGAACAAATTCTGGAACAAATTTTGTAGGAACTACAGACAATGTAGATTTACATTTTAGAACAAATGGTTCCAATAAATTTAGATTACCTTCTGCATCAAACCAAATTTTAGGTTATGGAGGAAGTTCTGCCTCGCCAACGTATAGCTGGGATGGTGGTACAGATACCGGAATGTGGCTACAAGGAGCAAATACAATTCGTTTTTCTACTGGTGGTACTGCTCGTTTCCAAATTCCTAATGAATTTCAAGTTCATGCCATGAATAGAGGAACTGCACTTTTACCATTTTATAGTTTTTCTGCCGATGCAAATACCGGACTTTTTAGCCCTTCTGCTGATAATTTAGGATTATCTACAAATGGTGGAGAAAGAGTTAGAATTACCAATACGGCGGTTGGTATTGGTGTAACCACACCCAATGCAGCCTTAGATGTAACATCAACAACAAGTGGTTTTATTGCTCCCAGAATTATCCTTACCGCTACAAATGTTGCTGCACCGGTAGTAAATCCAAATGGTGGCGGTGCACCGCTAGCGGGAACGATTGTTTATAATACAGCAACAGCTGGCACAGCTCCAAATAATGTGACCCCTGGTTATTATTATTGGGATGGAGCTAGATGGGTTAGAATGGAAGGAGGAGCTACGGCAAGTGCTCATAACACTTTAGACCTTGCATATGATGAAGGAGGTGCGGGTGCCGGAAGAGCAATTGTTGCCGATGCAGGTTCGGTTTTAATTTCTGGAAACAATAGTGATAGCGGACTACAAATAATTAATAATTCTACTGCAAGTGGAGTGAGTGGACAATATAATTCTGTTATTAATAATGGTACAATTGCTTATGTAGCCGATGTCAATGCAGATGGAGTAGGTGTTTTGATAGATCATAACGATACAAATAATCCCTATTCTGGACTTCAAGTAACTACCTTGTCAAATAATACAAATTCTGCAGGAATATATGCAAGCTCTGTTGGTACATCATCTGCCCTAGCTATTGAAGGAGGTTTTGGAGGCACCTCAACAATAGACGCAATGACATCAACTAATTTTAGAACAAATGGTGGTGCCGCTATTGATGCTTTGGGGGCAATTGGAATCCGCTCTACAAGTCAAGTAAATGGCGGTTCTGCTTACAGTGGTTATTTAAATGCAACGCAAGGAACTGCCGGTCAGTTTAACGGTGCTGGCACAGGTTCTTTAACTCCGAGTTCTTTATTTACGGGTAATCAAAGATACGGTCTTGTTTCTCAAGGAACTCTTGTGGGAACGAACTCCTCTTTTACGGGAACTGTGGGGGCTGCTTTTGAAGGAGTTATGAGTTATTATGGTTATAATATATTATTTTCTACCGCTATTGCGTTTAATGACTTATGGGATATTTATTTTAGATCTTCTCAACCTAACTCAAACAAGACATTAATAGCAAATGTTATTGGACCAGGGGTCAATGCTACAACTATTAAAAAGGACGATAAGACTTTTGTGATGCCAGCTGTTTCTGCACCAGAAAGTTTGTTTCAGGATTATGGAACAGGAAGATTAATTAACGGACGTGCTCAGATTAAAATTGATGAAATTTTGTCCGATAATATTTTGGTTGATGAAAGACATCCTTTAAAAGTTTTTATTCAGTTAGAAGGAGAGTGTAACGGTGTTTATGTAACTAATAAATCCGCAAAAGGATTTGATGTAATTGAATTAGCTAACGGAAATTCAAATGTAGAATTTTCATATTCTTTAGTTGCCACAAGAGCATCTGTTAAAATAACTAAAGAAGACGGAAGTCAATCAGAATTAAACTATTCTGCAAGATATATGAATATTGATGCAGAACCAACTACAATACCTTTAATAGAAGATAAAGGAAGTGATAGAACAAACCCAATTAAAAAATTAAATCAATCCAAAAAGGAAATAGAAAGTAAAAAATAAATCATCTTTAACAAAAACAAAAAGAGGAGCTGTCTAAACAACTCCTCTTTTTTTATCTTAAAACTTTCCGCTTAATTCTTCACAAATTTTTGATTAACAACTGATCCATTATCTAAAGTAATTTGAACAGCATAAATTCCGTTTGCTAACGAAGAAACAACTATGCTGTTTGTTCCGTTTGATTTTGCTACAGATTGCCCTAGCATAGAGATAACTTCAATAGATTCAACATTATAATCCGACTTAACAAATAATTCTGATTGAACCGGATTTGGATATAATCCAATGCCTTTTGAAGCATCACCAACGCTCATAGTGCTTTCAGTATAATTAATAACTAAATACGGTTTTTCATCTGTATCCCAACCAGAGGCAATTAAATATTCACCTTCAAAAAAGTCTCCTTGTGGCATAAATCCAACCGAAAAATAATTTTGGGCTAATTGATTTTGAATGTCTATGGCTATTTGATTTGCTGTAATAGTATGATTTTTCCAACCAATTGTGTTTAATGGTGCAGTAATTACCGGAGAATATCCGTTTTGATTAATGGTGTTATAAAGCGTTGTTCCGTTTGCAGTTACCGGATTTATAGTAGAAGGTATTTGAGAAATTACCATTGAATGTCCGTTAGCTGGGCTGTAATCAGGACTGCCATCTTCAATATAAAAATGAATAGTTGTTCCGGCATCAATGGTAGCATCATCAGGAATTGAAGTGGTGTTAAATCTCGCCCATCCTCTTAAAAAATCTTCTTGCCCTAAAAAATCTTCATCTCTTCCAAAGCTAATAAAACTATCAACTTTATATCCATCAGAAGAATAAACACATCCGGTGTGCATTTCAACTTCATCTGGATAAGTTGTTACGGTTGGATCAACTAATATTGGAAATGTTCTGGCTTGGCTTAATAACCAACTTGTTTTTACTTTTGTTAAAATAGTTAATCGGTTTCCGCTTGCAAATACGTCAATAAATGTATTTTTTTCACGTAATTTTCTTTTCCCTCCATCAACAGAATAGGGAGATTCATATAATAAAACAGCATTGTTTTTTTCGTCAAATATATAGATACCTTTTTCTGTTGAAATATGTTTCCATGTTTCTGGAAGTAAAATTTCTTCCGAAAAAACTAAATAATCTGCACCAACAGGAGCATTTGCAATTGCATTTTGTGATGGGATGATGAAGTTTAATTTTCTTTTGCCATTTGTGATTTTGAATTCGGCATCAATTTCTCCAAAAATGTTATTATAGCTTGCTTTGTTATTGTTTACAACAATTGTTGAGTTCGATTGATCAACAGTTGCTGTAAGCTGACCATTAACTTCCCAATGCATTTTTGTATTTAAAAATTCAGAGACTGTTTTTCCTTCAATCTTATTTTGAATTCCATGAGCAGAAGTTGCTCCAAAATGAGATTCCATCAAATTTTCAGTATTGGCATAAGGATAATTCGTGTTATTACTATTTTTAATTGATGTGTTAATGGGATGAAAACTACCGTCTTTTCTATAGTTAATAGGTGATGTGCCTATTGCTGCTGAAAAAGTTCCGTTTTCATTTAAATAATGGTTAGCAAATAAATCACGTTTTGAAATTATTTCTTCTCCTTTCATCGATTTTAATGGAGATTCAACCTGTTGAGCAAAAGTAATACTAGAAGAGAGTAGAGCAAGTGCCAAAATCGATTTACTCAACATCTGCTTGACTTGAGTTGTTTCAAATGTAAAATTGTTCATGTAAAATTGTTTAAGATTATTGATTTAGTTTTCAGGGTAAACCTAACAAAAAAAAGTTAAATTATGAAATAATTATAAGTAAATTCGCTTGTTTATTGAATTAATTAACTAATTATGTTTTGATTTTGTTTATAAATACTAAAAGAAAAGACCTGACAATTCTTAAAAAAAAGCCAGGTCTAAAAAATCAATCAATCAATTATTTACTCCATCGGAACATCCATCAACAAAATTTCTGCATCCGAAGTAGAAGTAATTTCTAACTTTTCAGTATCCCAGACACCTAACGCATCGCGGGTTTCTAAAGTCTGACCGTTAATTGTTACACTTCCCGAAATCACAAATGCATAAACACCATTTCCCTCTCTTTTTATAGTGTAATTTTCAGTCAATCCTTTTTCAAATTTACCTAAATGAAACCAAGCATCTTGGTGAATCCACACACCGGCATCTTCCGGATTTGGCGATAAAATTTGTTGTAATTTGTTTTGTCGGTCGTTTACGTCCAACGTAATTTGTTGGTAACGAGGTTCCACATTTTGCTTATTTGGAAACAACCAAATTTGCAACAATTTTGTTCTTTTATCCGCATTCGGATTAAACTCACTGTGTCTGATTCCGGTTCCTGCACTCATCACTTGAACATCGCCAAACTTAATGGTTTCAGTGTTTCCCATACTGTCTTTGTGAGCCAAATCGCCTTCCAAAGGAATTGTTATAATCTCCATATTATCGTGTGGATGAGCTCCAAATCCCATTCCACCGGCAACAGTATCATCATTCAACACTCTCAAAACACCAAATTGAACTTTATCCGGATTATACCAATTGGCAAAACTAAAACTGTGGTAAGCATTCAACCATCCATGATCGGCATGACCTCTTTCATTGGCTTTGTGTAAAATTGTATTTTTCATAACTAATAGATTTG
Organism: Flavobacterium azooxidireducens; assembly: GCF_023195775.1. Taxonomy (NCBI): domain Bacteria; kingdom Pseudomonadati; phylum Bacteroidota; class Flavobacteriia; order Flavobacteriales; family Flavobacteriaceae; genus Flavobacterium; species Flavobacterium azooxidireducens. The sequence continues at coordinate 919,371 of NZ_CP096205.1, read as the reverse complement.
TTGTTATTTATAGTACAAATTTACAACCATAAGAAGGGTTTAGCACTTAATGTAGATTAAGAAAGTTGTCGGTTGTCCGTTGTCGGTTTGTAAATCCCTAAATAAGGTTGACCGGTTTTTAATACTAATGTTTAAATTTATCACTGATCAAAAATAAAAGTTATTCTGAAATTTTTAGCCCTTTTAACTGGCTAAAAAAATTTTGGAAATAACTTTTATGATTTTTATCCCGAACCATTGTCATAGATTTCAATAATTGGATTTTTATAATTCTTTTTGAAACAATTTTCATAAAACTCTCTCGGTGTCATTTTGTTTAAATTTTTATGAATCCTCTTTTCATTATAATGCCAAACTGCTTTGCTTATATTTCTTTGTAATTCCTCAAATGTTTTTGGCTTCCAATAATCCAAATATTCTTCTTTAATTGTTCTGTTTATCCTTTCAGCATAAGCATTATCTTGAGCAGAAATTGCCATACTGACTCTTGAACCCCTTGACTTTAATAGATTTATATACTCATGATATAAATATTGACTTCCCCTATCGGAGTGATGAATTTTTGGAGCATCATACTCTTTCAAAGCTATTTCTAACGCTTCAAGGTTTGCTGTTCCTCTCATATGGTTAGATATTCTGTGACCAACAATCAACTTTGTATATACATCAACAATAAAAACAGCATAATAAAATCTTTCCCCCAAAGCGATATAGGTAATATCTGATTGCCATATTGTTGACGGTTTATTAACCAAATATCCTTTTATTAAATTTGGATATTGATTTGCAATGGAATAAGTTGTCCGTTTGTAATTCTTTTTATACTGAACTCTAAATCCTAAATCCATCATAATATCTATAAACCTATCTCTTCCTAAAAACTCTGGTCGAAGTACGTAATACATTTTTTCAACCCCACAACCCGGATGCTCTTTCCTTAATTCTTGAGCTTCGATTACTAATTTCTCTACTTTTTCGGTGAATAATTTTTGTTCTTTACAATATTTATTCACAGCTTGTTTAGATATAGTAACAACCTTGTACAGACTATTTAAAGAGAAACTTACTTTTTCTTTGTTCTCTCTAAACCATTGGATTGTAGGGTGCTTGAGTTTTTTTTAATGTCAATATTTAGCTCATCTTTGGCAATATCAATCATCTTTTCCAAATACTCAATCTGAATTTGCTTCTGACCAACTATTTGCTCCAAACTTTTAATTTTCTGCTCTAGCTCTTTTAGCTTTTGAGTGTTACTTTCTTTCATCTCAACAACCCGTATTCCTTTTTTGTTAAAGGTAGAAAATTTATAAATCCATTGATAAATAGATTTATTACAGATACCATATAATTTTTCTAATTGATAAACACTGTAAATTCCGCTTTCATATAACGAAACTATTTCCTGTTTAAACTCGGTAGAATAAAATCGATACTTCTTAATTTTTCTCAAATTTGCTTTCATATAAGTTGACTTTTGTGGTCAACCTATATCAGGGACGTACAGTTATCAGAGAACAGAGAACAGACAACAGACAACCGACAACAGGCAACAGAGAACAGACAACGGATAACAGACAACCGAAAACTACTTCCTCAACATCCGACTTTTCATCTTACTAAAAAACTCAGGAGTTACACCTATATAAGAAGCAATCTGTTTTTGAGGTACTTTTTGAATGAGTGTGGGGTATTTTTTGCAGAATTTTTCAAAACGATCTTCAGCAGGCAAACTTAAATTATCCATCAAGCGTTCTTGATGAGCAACCAAGGAGTTTTCGGTTAAAATTCTGAAAAAGCGTTCGAGTTTCGGAATTTCAAAATACAATTGTTCTTGGTTTTCTTTGGATAACAAAACCACTTCCGAATCTTCTAAAACTTCAATAAATAAATTGCCCGGTTTTTGAGAAAGTAAGCTGTACATATCGCCAATCCACCAACCTTCGCAGGCAAAATGTAGCACGTGCTCCACAATATTGTCATTAATATTGAAACTTCTCAGCAATCCCGAATTGACAAAATAAGAATGTTTGCAAATTTCTCCGGCATTGTGCAAAATGGTTTTTGCTTTGAAGTGTTGAACTTCGATTTTTGATAAAAACAGTTGTTCCTCGTCTATAGTTAAGGAAATGTGTTTAGAAATGTTTTGAAGAATGGATTTCATTAAGTCAAAAATACAATTTTAATTTTATAGAAATGGTATCTTTGAAAGATTGAAATTTAAAGAATGAAAACCGAAAAAGATAAAATGTTAGCCGGCGAAATTTATTTTGCAAATGATAAAATTTTAGTTGCAGAACGATTACGTGCCAAAAAGTTATTACATAAATTAAATGTGACCGAATATGTAATGAATGGAAATGCAAGAAATATTCTTCATCAACTGATGCCAAACGCTCATAAAAGACTGTATGTTGAACCACCATTTCACTGTGATTATGGTTATAATATTCATGCAGGAGAAAATGTGTATTTCAATGTCAATTGTGTCGTTTTAGACACGATGAAAATAACGATTGGTAACAATGTTTTCTTTGGTCCAAACGTTCATGTTTACACAGCAACACATCCTCTAAATCCAATTGAACGACGAACGGTTGAGTTTTCAAAACCAGTTTCAATTGGCAATGATTGTTGGATAGGCGGAAATACAGTGATTTGTCCGGGTGTTACAATCGGGAATGGTTGTACAATCGGTGCCGGTTCGGTTGTTACAAAAGATATTCCCGATAATTCATTAGCCGTTGGAAATCCTGCAAAAGTGATAAGAAAGTTAAGCTTTTGATGGATGTTAAAATGAGAATTTATGTTGATTTATGAATGAACAGAAACCATTTTAGCGGCTGTTTTTGCATTTTCTACAATATCTTCCATCTGAGTTTCTAACGAATCATTTACCAAAGCAACACCCATTCTGCGATAAGGTCGTGAAGTAGGTTTCCCAAAAATTCTGAAATCTGTTTTTGGTAAAGCGGCAATTTTTTCAATTCCGGAATAAGTAGGATGATTTGAATTTTCAGTAGCTAAAATAACCGCACTTGCTCCTGCTTTTTCTAACGTAATTTCCGCAATTGGTAAACTCAAAATTGCTCGTAAATGCAATTCAAACTCATTAAAATTTTGCGTTCCGGCTAAGGTAACCATTCCGGTATCGTGTGGTCTGGGCGATAGTTCTGAAAAATAAACGCCTTCATTTGTCAAGAAAAATTCGACTCCAAATAACCCGGCTCCACCTAATGCTTCAGTCACCTTGCGAGCCATTTCTTGAGCTTCCAAAATGTCTTTTTCAGAAACGTTTGCCGGTTGCCAACTTTCTTGATAATCGCCTCGTTCTTGTCGGTGACCAATTGGTGCACAAAATAAAGTGGGTAAATTATTGTTTTGCGTTACGGTTAATAAGGTGATTTCGGAATTAAAATTGACAAACGCTTCCACGATTACTTCTACTACATCACCACGAGAACCTTCCACGGCATAATTCCAAGCTTTGGCAATATCTTCGTTTGATTTGATAGTCGATTGACCTTTTCCGGATGAACTCATTAATGGCTTAACCACACACGGAATGCCGACTTCTGAAACCGCTTTTTCTAATTCTTCTGCTGAAGTGGCGTAACGATAATTTGCTGTTCGTAAGCCTAAATCATTCGCAGCCAAATCACGAATGGCTTTTCGATTCATAGTAAAATTTGCTGCTTTCGCAGATGGAACAACGGTTATGCCTTGTTTTTCGTAGTCATAAAAACGTTCTGTTCTAATGGCTTCAATTTCGGGAACAATGAAATCGGGTTGGTGTTTGGCTACAATTCGATCGAGTTCGGCACCGTCTAACATATTGATGATTTCAAAACTGTGAGCCACTTGCATCGCAGGAGCATTTTCATAACTATCGACAGCAATGACGGTTTGGCCAATTCGTTGTGCAGCGATGACAAATTCTTTTCCGAGTTCTCCGGAACCGAGTAGGAGGATTTTTTTCATTTTTTTATTCTTGAAATAAACAATCCATGTTCAAATCGTTTTGAACATAACCACTGTTTTCATTAATTTTTAAACCATAGGTTGTTAACATAGATAAAAATACAGCTTTTTTTGTTTTTGTCTCTCTTTTGAAAACACCAATTTTTTGCCGTAATTCACTACTGTATTTTGCCGTAATCAAATAATCTTCCTGAGAATATTTAATTTCAAATAAGTTAATTACTTGGTCGCGTCTGTCGATTACTAAATCTATTTGGACATTTTGTTCTTCAGTACGGCTTATCCAACTAGATATTTCAGTGTAAACACCACTTATTCCCAATGCTTTTTTAATTTCTGAAATGTGTTGTAAACATACTATCTCAAAGGCATATCCACTCCAAGCACGTACTTTAGGATTGTCAATATTATGAAGCCAATATCCTTTTTTAATTTTATTTTTTTCTAAAAAGTTGTGGTAAAATAAACTGTATGCATCAGTTAATTGATATAAACTATTTCTTTTTTTCTTTCCGAAGGGTTGATAAACTCGAATAAAATCTGAAAGTTCCAAATCATTCAAAATAGCACTTAGAGTTCCGCCTGTTTTGAACTTTGCAATTTTGACAATTTCATCACGAGTTAGACCCTTGTTTTTAGTTGCTAATGCTTTTACAACACTTATATAATTTTCAGGATTTGAAAACAATGCTTGATATAGATTTTGATATTCTTGATATAACAATCCACTTTCATCAAATAATAAATCATCAATACATTGATCAATACTTTTGCCTTTTTCTATTCCTTCTAAATAAAAAGGAACACCACCAAAAACCATATACGCCTTTACAAGTTGATAACGATTGAATGCGATGTTTTTACTTTGAAGAAATTCTTCTGTTTCTGCTAAATTGAATGGTTTTAAGTTGATTTTGTGCGTTACTCGATTATGTAAACCGCCTTTGTTATTGAATATTTTTTTAACAATCCAAGATGTGGCGGATCCACAAACAATCAATAATATGTCTTTTCTGTGTGCTGCCCAGCCATTCCAAAAATGTTCTAAAGCAGAAAGAAAATTTGATCTTGGCGTGTCTAACCATGGTAATTCATCAATAAAAATTACTTTTTTTTCTTTTTTTGACGCTACTAAAACTTTTTTCAAAATTTCAAAAGCTTCCAACCAATTGTTTGGTTGAGGTGTTTTTTTTGATGAATAGTATTGTAAAGAATTTGAGAAAGCTTCTAATTGCTCTGTCATTCCTACATTTGCGATTCCTGTATGTTGAAATGCAAAAGTTTTAAAATAGTTTTTGATTATGAAAGTTTTTCCAATTCTCCTTCTCCCATAAACAGCTACAAAATGAGACTTTTCTTCCTCATAAAGTCTCTTAAATACTGCTTTTTCTCTATTTCTACCAATGGCTTCCATTCAATTATAATTAGCCACAAATATAATAAAAAATTAATTTATGGCTAATTATGATGTAGAATGTTTAGTATGTTAAAAAAAATAATCAGCCATAAGTGGTTAAAAATATACACTTATGGCTGATTATAAACGGATGTTTTTTGAGATACTATGCTAAAACTTCTTTGATTCTTCGCATTGCTTCGGTGAGTAATTCTTCGCTGGTTGCGTAGGAAAATCTTATGCAATCAGGGTTTCCAAAGGCATCTCCGGTTACGGTCGCTACGTTGGCTTCGGCAAGCAAATACATCGAAAAATCGGTTGCATCTTTGATTAAAGTTCCGCGTAATGTTTTTCCGAAGAATGACGATACATCCGGAAATACATAAAATGCACCTTCTGGAACGTTGATTTTTAGACCCGGAATTTCTTTGATTAAACCTACGACTAAATCTCTTCTTTTATGGAAAGCTTCCACCATGTAATTCAACACTTTTGGGTCGGCATCCACAGCGGCAATCGTTGCTCGTTGAGCAATAGAATTGGCTCCGGATGTGACTTGACCTTGCATTTTTGTACACGCTTTTGCGATAAATTCCGGTGCTCCGATGTAACCGATTCTCCATCCTGTCATCGCGAATGCTTTGGCGACACCATTCACAGTGATGGTTCTTTCAAACATTCCCGGAACGGAAGCAATACTGCAAAAAGTTCCAGAAAAATTGATGTGTTCGTAGATTTCGTCGGCTACTACATAAATGTTTGGATACTTTTCCAACACTTTGGCAATGGCTGTAAATTCTTCACGGCTATAAACAGATCCGCTTGGGTTGCAAGGCGAGCTGTACCAAATCATTTTGGTTTTTGGTGTGATGGCTTTTTCTAATTGTTCGGCGGTGATTTTGAAATCACTTTCTACTGAAGTTGGGACTTCAACCGGAATTCCACCTGACATTTTGATGATTTCGTAATAACTCACCCAATATGGAGCGGGTAAAATTACTTCATCACCATCATTCAACATACATTGAGCAATGTTGTAAAGTGATTGTTTTGCACCGGTGGAAACCACAATGTTTGCCGGTTTGTAATCTAAATTGTTATCTCTTTTGAATTTTCGGCAAATGGCTTCTTTTAATTCGGCATAACCATCAACAGGCGAATAAGTGCTGTAATTTTCGTCGATTGCTTTTTTTGCCGCTTCTTTAATAAAGTCGGGCGTGTTAAAATCAGGTTCGCCTAAACTTAAACTGATGATATCTTTTCCTTGAGCTTTTAATTCTCTCGCCAAGGCTGCCATAGCTAAGGTTTGAGAAGTAGATAAATTGTTAATTCTATCCGATAACGAATTCATTGTAGTTGTGTTTTGTGTGTTTAAATTTTAAAAAGTAATCTACTTATGCCATTTGAGGTTCTTGACCCAACTCTTTCAAATGTTTGAAGTGAGCGATAACTGCAGCTCTCATCGTTTTGAATTCGTGATAAGGCAGATCACATTCTTTGGCAGTTTCTCTCACAATATCAGCAATTTTACCGTAGTGAACGTGACTGATATGAGGGAAAATATGGTGTTCGATTTGGTGATTTAAACCACCGGTGTACCAGTTTACTATCCAGTTTTTAGGAGCAAAATTGGCAGTCGTGAACAATTGGTGAATTGCCCAGGTATTTTCGATTTCACCAACTTCGTTTGGAACCGGATTTGTGGTTTCATCAACAACGTGAGCTAATTGGAAAACGATGCTTAAAATTAAACCGGCTGTATAATGCATTACTGCAAAACCAAGAATAACTTTCCACCAAGTGATTCCCATAACCATTGGTAATACTAACCAAATTGAGAAATAAATTACTTTAGTAATGATTAATGTTGTCCAAAGAATTTTAGGACTTTTAGGTTCACCATATGATAATTTACGTTTTAAATAGGCTCTCATTTGTTTGAAATCGGTAGTGATTGCCCAATTGAATGTCAACAAACCATATAAGAAAACAGAGTAATAATGTTGAAATTTATGAAAATATCTCCATTCTGATTGTTTTGAAAAACGGATAACTCTACCAGCATCTAAATCTTCGTCGTGACCAACTATATTGGTATAAGTATGATGTAAAACATTGTGTTGTACTTGCCAATTGTACACATTTCCGGCTAGAATATAAATGCTTCCACCCATAATTTTGTTCAACCAAGGTTTGTTAGAATACGAACCGTGATTTCCATCGTGCATTACGTTCATTCCAACGCCAGCCATTCCAACACCAATTACGACGTTAAGTAATAGATACGTCCAAAATGGCATATCCATAGCCAAAAGGAAGAAGTAAGGAGTTAAAAAGATAGTAAACATCACGATTGTTTTCAAGTGAAGTTTCCAATTTCCGGTTTTTTGTATGTTATTTTCTTTGAAGTAGTTGTTCACTCGACTATTAAGCGTTCTAAAAAACTTTAGATTGTCGTCTTTAGAGAATGTTGGAATTGTGGTATTCATGTAATTAAAAATTTTTTCAAAGGTAAGTATTAATATAAATCATAACGTTGAACAAACAATAAAATTTCAACACCAAAATGTTTACTTTTGTTAAAAATAGCACAATATGGAAGAAATTTTGAAGTATTTTCCTAACATTACTGAAAATCAGGTTGTTCAGTTTCAAAAATTAGGCGAATTGTATCCCGAATGGAATGCCAAAATCAACGTAATTTCCCGAAAGGATATTGATGAATTGTATGTGAAACACGTTTTACATTCATTAGGAATTGCCAAAGTGATGGAATTTCAACCGAAATCGACTGTTTTGGATGTGGGAACCGGCGGTGGTTTTCCCGGAATTCCGTTAGCGATTTTGTTTCCGGAAACTCGTTTTTATTTGATTGATGTAATTGCCAAAAAAATAAAAGTGGTTAATGAAGTGGCTACTGCGTTAGGTTTAAAGAATGTAAAAGCAGAACAATTGCGTGCCGAAAATGTCAAAGGTGATTTTGATTTTATCGTTAGTAGAGCAGTCACAAATATGCCGGATTTTGTTTCTTGGATAAAAGACAAAATTAAAAAACAAAACAACCACGAACTTAAAAATGGTATTTTGTATTTAAAAGGTGGCGATTTAACAGAAGAATTGAAAGATTTTCCAAAAGCAACGGAATTTAATTTAGCCGATTATTTTTCGGAAGAGTTTTTTGAAACGAAGAAAGTGGTGCATTTGCCGTTGAAGTTTAAAGTGTAAAAACCATTTAAATACTTCGCCTTTTTGTGTCATTTCGACGAAGGAGAAATCACATATCGTTTACCTACTTTATGTGATTTCTCCTTCGTCCTTTAGATTTGTTTTTAGAAAAAATCAATAAATTTATGATTGAGAAAGGAAGCAAAAGTACACTATTCCTGCGTCAGAGTTAATTACTCATATTTCGATTAAGACTTTAGCTTCCCTTTTCATCAAAGACTCAAATAGAAATTAGGGAACCAGACCCATTATTAAGGAGTTGAGCTTATGATGAATTTCTCAAATCACTTGTTTAACGTTAAAAGCAAAGTTATGAAAAACATTATTATTGGCATTGACATCAGTAAGAAGACTTTAGACATTTGTATCAAAGATGAAAAAGTTTCCTATTTTACTATTGAAAACAAAGTACAGAGTATTAAGCGTTTTTTTAAAATTTATTCTACTAGCTATCCTATTGTAGCTATGGAAAATACGGGTAAATATAATTGGAATTTGTTGCAGGTCTTGGAATCTCACAACTTTAAAGTTTATATCATATCACCCTTACACTTAAAGAAGAGTATGGGCCTTACAAGAGGAAAAAATGACAAGGTTGATGCACTTCGAATTTGTAATTTTATCGAGAAGAACCATCAAGAAATTACACAATGGAAACCTTCATCCTTGACAATCAGAAAAATTAAAGTACTGCTTACAGAAAGAGCAGCAAGAATAAAAATGAGAAAACAATTGACGAGCCAGCAGGATGACTACAAACTGATGAAAGGAATTAATATGGACAAGGAATTGCTGAAATTAAATTTGCAACTTGTTAAGAGTATTGATATTCAAATTAAAAACATAGAAAAAAGTATAGAAGAAGTTATCTCTAGTGAATCAGATTTAAAAAATAATTATCAATTGATGAAGTCTGTTCCTGGTGTAGGTAAAGTGCTCTCGTGGATTATTTTGGCAAAAACGGAAGGGTTTACAACTATAACAGATCCAAGGAAAATGGCCTGTTATAGCGGAGTTGTTCCTTTTGATTTTCAGTCAGGCACATCAATAAAGCGAAGATCCGGAGTGTCAAGGCTTGCTGATAAAACAGTTAAAAGTGTCTTGCATCTAGGAGCGATGAGTGCTATTAGGAATGATAATGACTTAAGAAATTATTATCTTCGAAAAGTAGAAGAAGGTAAAAATAAAATGAGCGTTAGAAATGCAGTTAGAAACAAAATAATACATCGGGTTTTTGCAGTAATTAAAAACCAAATTCCTTATCAAAAAAATTTGGTTTTATCATAGAAATCGAAATGACACGACGGAGTCTATTTCTGTTTTAAAGAAATATAATCATAAAAATTAATTTTTAATCAACTTCTGCACAAAATTTCTTTCAGCAGACTCAATTTTAATCAAGTAAAATCCGTTCGATAAATTGACATCCAATTGATGATTTCCTTCAATTGAAATGTTATTTTGAGAGAAAACTTTTTTCCCCGAAGCATCAACAATCGAGATAGTTACGTTTGAAAGTAAGCTAGAACTATACATTTCAATCGTATTTTTAATTGGGTTTTTGATTAAAAACGTTTCAGATAAAATAGGTTGTTCAACAGATAAAGGTTCGTTTAAAATTTCCTCTAAAGCAAATTCTACATTTCCGGCGGATAACGTCACGTGATCTTCATTTTCTGTTGGTACAAAAGTAGCGGCAAAAGGTGTAATTGAGGCATCAGTCACATTTGCATACCAATTTGGATTAGAAATTGCCAACGAACTCAACGTTGGAATAAAACAAAAACGATCGATAGCCAAATTGTCTAAAAAGGCATCTAAAGTTGGATTTCCACTTCCGGCTTCAGCAAAATCAGCGACATTAAACATTCCGCCCGGAGCAGAATCTAATCCGGAAGATGTTGCCGGAGAGGTTGCATTCGCCTGACTTGAAAATATCGTTAACCAAATAAATACAAATTGTTGTCCTCTAAATCGGCTTACCAATTGATTTGAAACGCCTGCCGGTGGTGTAAAACGCACATCAAATCTTGCTCTTTGCGTGTCAGTTGCATTCACAATATAATCGTTTAATACAAACATTCCCGGGGTTCCGGTCATGGTTCCGCTTCCGCTTCCGTTGCTAATGGCAACATTTCTTGTTTCTGTTGGGAAACCCATTGTGTTTAATTCATTTTGAAAAGCTGTTCTAAAATTCGGAGCTCCGGTTGGTAATTGAGTGGCATTATCAAACTCGGTTGCACTTCCGGTTTGCAAATGGCCGGTGTAATGATCGAGTAACATTTGTTTGGCTGCCGGACTTGACAACACACTATTCACAATTTCTTGAAGCGTTACATCTCCCAACGGACCGTTTGCCATATAATTAAAAAGATGTTGAAACCCAATGGGTACATTAGCACCTAAATGCGGCGAATCAAATGAAATATACAAACGAGTATCGTGTTCCATATCGTTTTGTTCCATATATCGCAAGGCATAACGCGAGATGAGTCCGCCCATACTTGGTCCGATCACGACATTTTTTTCTGTTCCAACTTTTTGAGCATTAATTTGATTGATAAGTTCTACTAAAATCATTGCGTTTCGTTGAATAAAATCGGCACCACCATCAATCACAATTCCGTCTGCGGGAGAATATTGCGGAAAGTTTAGTACAACGATGTCAAAACCTTCGTTGCGAACAATATCGGCTAAGTTTTGATCTGTTCCGCCATAATTCAATAAAGAGTAAATTAATTCTGTGTTTCTCGTGTCGCCCGGATCAAAACCATCAATTAGAAAAATGGGTTTATCTAAAACTTGATCAACATTATCTAGGTAAATTTCATATTCGCCTTGACCTAAATAAGCCGCACTTTCGCCGTAACCTTGATACGGAATTGATGCGGTAATTGTTTCTGCTAAAATTTCATTTCCGTTGCGATTGGCAATGGTTGAACTTCCTTGAATTTCGAAAGTTGATTTGATGATTTTACTTTCTCCGTTGGTGAATTCAATTTTAAATGAAATTGATTTTTTACCGGAAGTTCCAAAATCCACATGAATTGGTTGATTAATGATAACTGTCTGCCAAAGACTTTCGTCGATAAAACTGATATAAATAGCTTGAATATTTTTGGAAGTTGTGTTGAAAATATTTTTGTCTTTCAGAATAAATTCAACTGTTTTATTTTTTGATCTGGAAACCAACGGAGCCATCAATGCAATTTCGTGGTTTTGAAAAGCATCGGCTGATGGATTATTCAAAACAAATTGATTGTTATTTTTTGAAATAGTATTGTTTTCTAAAGCTTCTGTTTTGATGGTTTCCACTTCGGAAATTAAAATAGAAAGTGGAATTTGTTTAGTAAAAAAAGCATCATCTGCTTCTTTTTTCAGAATTTCATATTTTGGCAATCGCTGTAAATAATCAGCTCGTTGAATTTCGTGATAAACTTGTCTGAAGTACATCGCAGAAATTTCATCCTTTTTGGTTTTGGTGATTTTAGAAATATCGAAAACTTGATCGTACAAAATCTTAGTTTGTGTATGTTCTTTCAATAAATCATATTCTCCTTTTTGAGCAAAAGAAAATAAAATTGAAAATAAAGCGAAAATCGTAATTTTTGTTTTCATTAGCGAGAGATGATTTTTGAAGTTAATAGGTTTATTTCTATCAAATATAAAAAAAAGTCCGAATAATTAACATTCGGACTTTTAAATTTTTTGATTTATACTTAATTAACCCAAGAATGGATAACGGTAATTTTCAGGTGTAACAAACGTTTCTTTGATTGTTCTTGGCGAAACCCAACGTAATAAGTTCTGTGCAGAACCTGCTTTGTCGTTTGTTCCGGAAGCTCTTGCCCCTCCAAAAGGTTGCATTCCAACAACGGCTCCGGTTGGTTTGTCGTTCACGTAGAAGTTTCCGGCACAATTTTCTAAAGCTTGTGTTGCTTCGGTAATAGCATAACGATCTTGACTGAAAACAGCTCCGGTTAAGGCATATTCTGAAGTTTCATCAATTAACTTCAGTGTTTCTTTCCATTTATTATCGTCATAAACATAAATGGTTAAAACCGGTCCGAATAATTCGGTTTCCATTGTGGCATATTTTGGATTGGTGGTTAAGATAACCGTAGGTTCGATAAAATAACCAACTGATTTATCATAATTTCCACCGATGATTACTTCGGCATCTTTGTCTTTTTTAGCTTGATCGATGAATTTAGCTAATTTATCAAATGAACCTTCGTGAATTACAGCGGTGAAGAAATTTGAAAAATCTTCCGGTGAACCCATTTTGATGGTTGCCATTTCCGATTTTAATTCGGCTTCAACTGCCGGCCACATACTTTTTGGAATGTAGGCTCTGGAAGCTGCTGAACATTTTTGTCCTTGAAATTCAAACGCACCACGAATTAATCCGGTAGCTACTTGTTTTACATTCGCACTTGGATGAGCGACAACGAAATCTTTTCCGCCTGTTTCGCCAACGATTCTTGGATAAGTTTTGTATTTGTGAATGTTGGTTCCGATTTTTTTCCAAATTTCTTTAAACACGAAGGTTGAACCGGTGTAATGAACTCCGGCAAAATCGGCGTGATCAAAAATAGTATCTGAAATCATCACAGCATCTCCAAAAACAACGTTGATAACACCATCCGGAACACCGGCTTCTTTGAAAACATCGATAATTATTTTTGCTGAAAATACTTGACTATCACTTGGTTTCCAAATCACAACGTTGCCCATCATGGCAGCACTGGCAGGAAGATTGGCGGCAATAGCTGTAAAGTTAAATGGCGTAATAGCATACACAAATCCTTCTAACGGACGGTATTCTACGCGATTCCAAACTGAAGAATCGGAAGCGGGTTGATCGTTATAAATTTGTGTCATGAATTCGACATTGTATCGCAAAAAATCAATTAATTCACACGAAGCGTCGATTTCAGCTTGGTGAATGGTTTTGGACTGAGCGATCATTGTGGCGGCATTGATTTTGGCACGATACGGTCCGGCAATCAATTCGGCAGCTTTTAAGAAAATAGCGGCACGTTGTTCCCACGGCATAGCTGCCCAAGCTTTTCTTGATTCTAATGCGTTTGTGATTGCTTTTTCTACGTGACTTTTTTCGGCTAAATGATAGGTTCCTACGATGT